>NZ_AKZL01000035.1:0-48405 GCF_000282755.1 Shewanella sp. POL2 | reverse complement strand
ACCTCAAAAACTTTACCGCCTTAGTATCTCAACTATGCTTGTTCTAAATCAGCATGACGTTAATTGAGTCCATTACCTAGTATTTACCCTGATTTTGGCTAAAACGCGCTGATCCATTGTCTTGAGCTATTTGGAGATCAGCACTATGGCTAGCGTCAGTCAATCCGCATCCCTCACCAATATCGCCGCTTATCTTAAACATACTCATGCCTGTGACGAGCAAACTGCCTTAAGAGAAGCCCGTGAGGTCATGCAAAACCTTGTGAGTATGCGCCAAAAAGGGTTTATTACTGGCTGGTATTTCGATGAACGTGGACACTTGGAGTTACTCCCAAGTGATGAGATCTTAAAAAGAATAGGCGAAGATCACGGCTGACCGTCACTGTGCTTTATTTTATCCATGTCACCTCCCCCTACTCCACAGTCATTTTTCAAACCGTTTTTGATCTAAAAGCAACTTATTTTGCTCAGTTAACCATCAAGCTAAAAACCTCAGCTCATATCTCACAAAATGCAGTTTGGGTGGATTTCCACCCATAGGCAAAATCAACGTGAGCGAGATCTCACCCACAAAACTAAAAGTGTGACAAACGTCAAATGAACTACACTTTATTAACCAAACACTTACAGAATCCATCGTAAGTTGGCGTGGTATTTGCCTTTATTAAGACAGACCTCAGGGAAATCAAGGCTGTATTCCTACTCACACTTGGTAACAAACTAACCAAGGCTGAGGACAAATCCTAACAACAGAAAAAGGAACTCAAAATGACATTGAATCAACAAACTGGATTGACCCGTCCACTCAAAACCTTAGTCAAAATGCTCGCCGTTGCCTCCGTATTCGCAACCAGCTTTAACGTATTTGCAGAACCGATTGAAATTAAGTTTTCACACGTTGTGGCAGAAAATACGCCTAAAGGCCAAATGGCACTGAAGTTTAAAGAACTCGTTGAGCAACGTTTACCGGGTGAATACAAGGTCAGTGTATTTCCTAACTCACAGTTATTTGGGGATAACAACGAGTTAGCAGCACTATTGCTAAACGATGTGCAATTTGTAGCACCTTCACTCTCAAAATTTGAACGTTACACCAAACGCTTACAAGTTTTCGACTTACCTTTCCTGTTCAATGACATGGATGCAGTAAACCGTTTCCAACAGGGTGAAGCTGGTCAAGCACTACTCAACTCAATGAGCCGCAAAGGTATTGTGGGTTTAGGCTATTTACACAATGGTATGAAGCAGTTTTCTGCTAACGCACCACTCAAGCAACCTTCTGATGCTAAAGGCTTAAAATTCCGCGTGATGGCATCTGACGTATTAGCCGCACAGTTTGATGCAGTTGGCGCTATCCCCGTGAAAAAACCATTCTCAGAAGTGTTCACCCTGCTACAAACCCGCGCAATCGACGGTCAAGAAAACACTTGGTCTAACACTTACTCACAAAAATTCTATGAAGTTCAAAGCCATATTACAGAAAGTAACCATGGCGTATTGGATTACATGGTCGTGACCTCTGATGCCTTCTGGAAAAGCTTACCTGCGGACAAACGTAAAGTGATCAAAGAAGCATTAGACGAATCTATCGCTTTAGGTAACAAGATCGCTGCAGAAAAAGATAACGAAGACAAGCAATTAATCCTTGATTCAAAACGTTCTCAATTGGTGACCTTAACCCCAGCAGAACGTCAACAATGGGTTGATGTGATGAAACCAGTATGGGCTAAGTTTGAAGATCAAGTCGGTAAAGATGTGATTGAAGCCGCTGTTGCTGCAAATAAATAATAATGAAATAAGCCGCTTAATCTCATTTTGAGGTTAAGCGGTATTTGAGCGAGGGGAGTACAGCTGTGATATCGCGAATTTTTGGTTACTTTGAAGAAGGGGTGCTCAATCTCTTGATCACCTTAATGACACTCTTAGTGTTTACAGAGGTAGTGGCACGATTTTTCTTCAATACCGGTTTCTTATGGATCCAAGAACTCACCTTAACCCTGTGTGGTTGGTTTGTACTCTTTGGTATGTCCTATGGGGTGAAAGTCGGCGCTCACATCGGTGTTGATGCGTTTGTAAAAAATCTACCACCTAAAGCTAAAAAGCTCACATCTCTAGTGACAGCATTGATTTGCTTGGCTTATTGCGGACTATTTCTAAAAGGTAGCTGGCAATATCTGTCGCAGATGTACCAAATTGGCGTTCCGATGGAAGATATTCATTTCCCTAAGTTTTTGTTAAACAGCTTAGATCCTGACTTTGCTTGGAACACATTAAAAATTGATATTGAAGACGGCGCTGTGCCAATTTGGTTATCCCAAAGCATTCTATTGATTGGTTTTAGCATGTTGACTTGGCGTTTCTTAGAACTGTTTATCGCTATCCTGCGCAACCAAGTCTCTGGGTTCCAATTTGCCGATGAAGCGAAAGAAAGCATGCATTTAATTGATGAAGCTGCTCAGCACGCACAACAAGAAACAGACAATAAGGAAGCGAAGTAATGGCCATTGCGACCCTCTTTACTGCCCTACTCGTCTGTATGTTTTTAGGTATGCCTATCGCAATTGCGTTAGGTTTCTCGAGCATGCTGACGATTTTATTCTTTTCCAACGATTCCCTCGCCTCTGTGGCATTAAAACTTTATGAGTCATCGTCAGAGCACTACACCCTGCTGGCGATCCCTTTCTTTATTCTGTCCTCGGCTTTCCTATCAACCGGTGGCGTGGCAAGGCGGATCATCGACTTTGCAATGGATAGTATCGGCCATATCCGTGGCGGTTTAGCCATGGCCTCTGTGATGGCCTGTATGTTATTTGCCGCGGTTTCAGGTTCTTCCCCAGCGACAGTAGCCGCAATTGGCTCAATTGTTATCGTTGGCATGGTAAAAGCAGGTTATCCCGAAAAGTTTGCTTCAGGGGTAATTACCACCTCTGGCACTTTAGGGATTTTGATCCCACCTTCAATCGTGATGCTAGTATATGCAGCGGCGACAGAAGTCTCTGCGGCTAAAATGTTCATGGCGGGTTTAATCCCAGGCTTAATGATGGGTTTCCTACTGATGATAGTGATTTATATCGTCGCCCGTTTTAAGAATCTGCCATCACGTCCCTTCCCTGGCTTTAAGCAACTGGGAATTTCAAGTGCCAAAGCCTTAGGCGGTCTGGCGCTGATCTTTATCGTGTTAGGTTCAATCTACGGCGGTGTAGCCAGCCCAACTGAAGCCTCTGCCGTGGCTTGTATGTATGCATACTTTATTGCGGTATTTGGATATCGTGATATTGGTCCATTGAAAAATGTCGCATGGCGTAACCCTAATGAAGCCATCCCAAGCGCGATCGCTCGTAACTTAGGTCATATGGTGCTAGGGCTGATAAAAACCCCAATCGACAAAGAAATTCGCCATGTGGTGCGTGATGGTGCCAAGGTCAGCATCATGCTGCTGTTTATTATTGCCAACGCCATGTTGTTTGCACACGTGCTCACCACTGAACGTATTCCCCATATTATTGCCGAGTATATTGTGGGGATGGGGCTACCCGCTTGGGGCTTCTTAATCATTGTTAACTTACTGCTATTAGCGGCGGGTAACTTTATGGAGCCATCAGCGATCGTGTTAATTATGGCGCCAATTCTATTTCCGATTGCCACTCAACTTGGTATTGATCCTATCCACTTAGGCATCATTATGGTGGTCAACATGGAGATTGGTATGCTAACGCCGCCTGTTGGGCTTAACCTCTTTGTGACAGCGGGGATCACTGGCCGCAGCATTGGTTGGGTGATCCAATCCGTACTGCCATGGTTAGCACTGATGTTGGCCTTCCTGGCGCTGATCACCTACGTGCCACAAATCTCGCTATTCTTGCCAGAATTACTGGATAAGCTTAATGGATATTAATCTTCAGGAATAAAGATTATTCCTTGATTCTAGATAGTTTTTAAGCGAGCCTACTCAGGCTCGCTTTGTTTTATTCAGTGTGGATCAGGATCGCCTGCTATGTTGCCCATGACGCCTAAAGCCAAAAAACGTCTATTCATGACCATAGTGCTACTTGCGGGTTTGTTTGCCATCTTAAAATTAACGTACTGGGTGCATTTTTATCAGGGAAAAATAGACATCCAACAACAATCTGAGAAACAACTCAAAGAGCTAGTCAGCTTCTTAGATGGCGCCCTGTCACGCTATGAAAGCATCCCTCATGTACTCTCAACCAATCCCATGCTCGCCAATGTGCTCAACGATCAACAAAATGCCAAGAAGGTGCAAGAGCTCAACCTGTATTTAGAGGAAATTCAGCATGTGACAGAGGCGTCTGATATTTATCTTATTGATGCCCTCGGCATTGCAGTCGCAGCCAGCAACTGGCAACAGCCCTTTTCATTTATCGGCAAAGACTACTCCTTCAGACCCTATTACACCGATGCGATTTCGGGCAATTTAGGCCGCTACTATGCGGTGGGCACTAGCTCGGATAAACGCGGTTTTTACTTTTCTTATCCTATTTATCAGCAAGGCGGAAAAGGCATTCTGGGTGCCATTATTGTAAAAGTGGATATCGCCGATATTGAACAGCAAAGCACCAGTATTGCAATGGCTGGCCAATACCAATTTTTAATCAGCGATCCCGACGATATCGTGTTTATTTCAAGTGTAGATGAATGGCGCTTAACCTCACTCACACCACTGACTCAGGCCAAACAATATGCCTTAAATGCCTCAAAGCGTTACGCCGAACGCCCGATAGGTGAACTATTAATAAAACCGCAATATCAAGAAAATAGCCTCAGCAGCGGCCATATCTACCAAATCCGCCAAGGCAATAATCAAGCGCAATATATGGATACCCACCATTTGATGACTAAAGCGGGTTGGCGAGTACATATTCTTGCACCATTAAAACCGCTACATGACTCTTTACCTGCACTGATGCTGCTATCGGCATCTATCTACTTGCTGCTTGCCTTAGGTTTACTCTTTAGCAGCGAGCGGCGCCGTAACTTGCAGCGTATGCAATTAGCACAAAGTTTGTTAGAGCAACGGGTCGAGGAGCGTACCCAAGATCTGCAGCAGGCAAATGATCGTCTAAAAGATACCCAAGATGAACTGATCCAAGCCGCTAAGCTGACCGTGATTGGTAGTTTATCCGCCAGTATCAATCATGAGCTTAATCAGCCCTTAGCGGCCCTTCGCAGCTACGCGCAAAATACTCAAACTTTCCTTGCCCGCAATATGCAAGATAAGGCACTGGATAACCTGAAAATCATTATTGAGCTGACCGACCGCTTAGCCGATATTGTTGGGCAATTTAAAAGCTTTACCCGTAAGAGCAAAGGTGCGGATAGTGCCACCGATCTTAAGGGCTGTATAAAACAAGCTCTAACCATAGTGCAGCCCGAAATCGACAAACAAGGGGTTGAACTCGATGTATTGCTACCTGAAGGCCAATATCAGGTTTGGGGCGACAAAGTGCGCTTGCAGCAAGTGTTTGTCAATATTATGAGCAATGCGGTAGTTGCCATGCAGCAATCTCCAAAACGTACACTGAGTATTAGGGTAAACTGTCAGGACAAGTTCTGTATCAGTATTCAAGATTCAGGCCCTGGAGTACGCGAAAGCCAAATGGAGAAAATTTTTGAGCCTTATTTTACCACTAGCGAGCGTACAGGACTTGGCCTAGGTTTATCCATTTCCCAGCGCATTATTGAGTCTATGCAGGGGCAGATTAATGTTGCCAATGCCGAGGACGGCGGCGCCATTTTCCACATTTTTTTACCGATTTATTTAGCTGAGGAACGCCAGTCATCATGAGTCTTCCCAATTCAATTCAAGACTATAGCGTACTGATCATCGACGATGAGCCCCATATTGGCACAGTCCTGGTACAACTGTTTGAGCTTGAAGGCATCAAAGCCTTTGCCACCACCGATCCTAAAGGCATTGCTAAACTCCTTGATAGAGACTGGGCAGGTGTGGTGATTTCAGATGTGAATATGCCGCAACTCGATGGCATCAGCCTAATGCAGCAAATTCGCCAGCAAGATCCCGATTTACCCGTCGTGCTACTCACTGGCTTTGGCGATATCGCTATGGCAGTCAATGCGTTAAAGCAAGGTGCCTACGATTTTCTCGAAAAACCCTTTAACAACGAGCATATGTTAGATGTGGTGAAACGTGCCTTGGATAAACGCAGCCTTACCCTCGAAAACCGCAAGTTAAAGAAAGAGTTAGAAAGCCATAACGTGCCAGGGCCAAGAATATTAGGCCACAGCGTCGGCATTTTGCGTATGCGCCATATTATCGACCAAGTTATCGACACCCCCGCAGATGTGCTTATCGAAGGTGAAACTGGCACGGGTAAAGAATTGGTCGCACGCTATCTGCATGACCACAGTAGTCGCAATCAGGCCAACTTTGTCGCTATTAATTGCGGCGCTATTCCTGAAAATTTAATTGAGAGCGAACTCTTTGGTGCCGAAGCCGGCGCGTTTACCGGCGTCGATAAGCTACGGATAGGTAAGTTTGAGTACGCTAATGGTGGCACACTCTTTTTAGATGAAATCGAAAGTACACCGCTGTCGTTACAAGTCAAACTGCTGCGGGTGCTCGAAGATCGCAAGGTCGAACGCCTAGGCTCCAATAAAAGCATCCATTTGGACATTCGGGTGATTGCCGCCACTAAAGTGGATTTAAAGTCCCTATGTGACACAGGGGAATTCCGCCAAGACTTGCTCTATCGCTTGAATCTGGTGACTGTGCCAATTCCACCACTCAGGGATCGCCGCGAAGATATCCCTTTATTGTTCTTACATTTTGCTCGTATGGCATCAGCGCGCTATCACAAGGCCTTGATTGCCCTCAATGCCGAGCAAAATGCCATCCTTACCTCCCACGATTGGCCGGGTAATGTGCGCGAACTTAGAAATCTGGCAGAGCGTTATGTGTTACTCGGTGGTGAAGCCGCCTTCGCTGGCACCTTAGGTAATGCACCGAGTCTGCATACCAGTATGTCCTTACTGCAACGGGTTGAGTTTTTTGAGCGAGTCTTGATTGAAGAGGCCTTAAGTCATAACAAAGGCAGTATTAAGCAAACCATGGAACAACTCGAACTGCCCCGCAAAACCTTGTACGACAAGATGCGTAAGTACGATTTAGACCGCAAGCAATATATCAACGCCGACGAATAAGCTTGTCGGTGCCAATAAAAACCCCGCAAACCGGTTCACGGCTGCGGGGTTTGCTTTATCTAAGGAACTTCAAACTCGCATTAAAATGCTTATGTTTCAAAAACGCATATTGCAAAAGTGAGTCATTACTCATCCCGCACGCACATACCTTTTGATGATTTCACATAAGGCGCAAGAATAGGCATCATCCCTTTCATCACTTGTAATGGCAGCGCCGAGGTAAAACTAAAATCATCGGACTTACTGCCCGGCACAAAGGCAGTTAAGGTGCCGAAGTAGTTATCACCTAAGTAAAACACAAAAGTCGCAGTACGGTTCATCGCCGTGGTAGCGACTTTTCGGCCCTGCTGCATCTGGGTCACAATACGGTTGTCGCCCGTACCCGTTTTACCGCCAATGGCCAGCATCTCGCCGTTATCATCGGTAAAGATACCCTTAAGACGTCGTGCAGTACCGTTTTGAACGACATTTGCCAACGCCGCCTTTAACGCCAGGGCGACTTCATGACGCATCACTCGTTCGCCTTGGGTATTTTGGTTTTCGAGCCGTACTTCATAGGGCGTACCTTCAGCAAAGTGCAATTGATTAATCCGTACCGTCGGTAAACGATAACCATCGTTTTGAATAATCCCCATTAATTCCGCTAAAGCAGCAGGTCTGTCGCCCGAGCTACCGAGCGCCGAACCTAAAGAAGGCACCATAGATTCAAAGGGATAGCCTAAACGCGCCCAACGCTGATGAATATCAAGGAAAGCTTCGACCTCCAGCATTACTTGTACACGCACATCCCGCGCGTTTTTGTGCCGAGTTCTAAACAGCCAGCGATAGACTTCCTGACGCTCATCTTTACTGGCCTCTTTCACATCGTTGAGGTTAGCTTCAGGATGTTGATTCAAATAATCGAGTACCCAGAGTTCAAGCGGATGCACCCGCGCGATATAGCCTTGATCTGGGAGGTTATATTTTTCGGGGCCGTACTTGTTATATAGCTCTTTGATGCGCTTATCGGTGTAACTATTTTGTGGTAGCCGCTGCTGTAAAAAGGCCTTAAAGGCGGCGATAGACTCATTAGGCTGCAAATAACGATAAGCCGCAGTGAGTTGTTGTTCAGCTTGGGTTTGACCATCGAAAAACAGTTCTAAACGCTCATTGGGTGCCACTTTCTTATATTTACGGTAGAACTTAGTCACGAAGGTATTGCCTTCACGATCAGCAAATACCCGCAGATATTCCTCTCGGCGCGGATCCTTATCATTGCGCAGCAAACGCGCCATATTGCCTTCGTTTTGCATACTGCTGCTGTAGTTGACAATGTCACGCATTAAACGCACGAAGGGCAAGTTGATCGAGTCTTGCAGTGCTTGATACATGGTCGGAATCTTAAGATCTTCCGTTTTCTTAAAGTTATTAAATACATGCAAACCACCGCCAGTGAAGAACTGCTCATTAGGCGAGGCGGAATATTCCCGTTGCAGCGCAGCATCGAGCATACGATCAAGGCGCCTATCGGGATTGACAATCAAATAGTCAATCGCCCAGCGCGTGAGATGATCGCGAGGTTCAATCACAATCGACTCCAACTCAATGCCGTGCTTTTTCGAATACTTATCGTGAATTTCAGCAATGATCTCAAGGTAAGTCGCGAGCACCCTTAGCTTTGCCGTCGACCCAAGCTCCAACTTACTACCTTCGTTAATATCGAAAGGTTGGTCAGTACTGTCTGTTTGTACCCGTACACGATTGGCCGTGGCGGTTTTTTCATACAGCGTAAAACTGTAGAGTACGTTTTGCAGTTGGCTAGGTTCGAGTAAACGCTCACCTAAAAGTCCGACTTTTTCAGCCGTTGAAGTTTGCCCAAGGCTGCGTAAGTAGTTACTTACTTGCTGTTGTAACTCACTGTGTAGACTACTATTCACGGTTAAATCGAGTCGGTCCAAATCATATAACCCGACATTCAACATACCCGCTGTACGAATACGGATAGTGTTAACGCCCTTGTCTGCGCCCGATTGGGTATTACGCTGAGGTTTAGCGACTTTAAACTGTAATTTTTGTCCTAGTGCGGCATCCCTGAGTTTACGGTCAATCAGATAATATTGGCCGAGTAAACGGATATGGCTATCAACTAGATTCTCTAAATCTTCATGTCCCTGTAATAGGTAATAGGAAGGACGACGCTGAGCAATCATCAGTGCCACCACCTGGCGAAACACTTGACCACGTTTGGCTGTATTAGCTTTAATTTGGGGGGAAGACAACAGTTGGTTTGCTGTATCGAAATCTGTACCAAACCAAGCCCATAGGCCGTCACCTATGCCATGCACTTCACCATGGTTAGGGGCTGAGGATAAAGGCACTGTGTTTAAGTAATCTTGGATGATACGTTTACGGGCAGGTTCAGTGATTTCTCCCTGTTGGTACACTCGCACTGTTGCTGAGGCTATTTGCAGCAATTTATCCTTGATACTTAAAGTTAATCCCTGAGAAGAATGGCGAAACTTTTCAATTTGCGTCGCCAGTGTACTGCCACCGGCGGTTGAGACATTCATCCCCACCATTTCAGCGATTTGGCTCATCCCCGCCACAATAAAACGTGGCCAATCAATCACCGGATTTAGTTTTGGCTCTGTGGTCCACAACTCGCGGTTTTCAATAAACAGCAAAGTATTGACGATTTCATTAGGGATTTTATCGTCATCCTGATACACACGTTTTGGATAAGTGAACTCGTAGAGATCGGTATTGCGACAGTCGAGCAAGGTCAAACCCGATTGTGCTTTCTCATGGTAAGGCGGGAAAAAGCCTATCTGGGCGTATTCCTGCAACGCAGGAGAAAACTCAACCTGCTGTGTCACTTGGAAATTACGTTGCAATAAGCGATCAATATATTGTGGCAATTTACTGTAGCCATGACGCTCATCGAAGGGACCATAACTTGGATAGATAATCGACTGAGTGGGCTCGTTTTTCAGCTCATAGGTCAGAGTTTTAGCGTATTGGTGAATATACTTAGACTGGTAATAAGAGGTTTTGACCTCCTGACCAATCAAAATCGCTAAACAAAAAACAAGAATAAATAATAGAAACCAAGCACGCCCTTTAGATCTAGGCTTACGCTCACGCTTTGCCTTAGGCTCGGGTTGTGGCGGACGAGGACGATAGTTTTCAAATTGCATTTCTTGCGTAGAATTAGGCAAAACGGCTCCAAAAAATCACTTAACACATCCTTTCTACGTGGGATTTTTCCCAACTTATGCTTAATAAACCAACATGAAGTACAACGGCAAAACTCACACTTATGCTTATCTGAGTGTATCGCCACGATACATTCTTATACCTTGCTCGAACAAGACCTAGCTGCTCTTGGATGATGGATTATATGTGTTATATCTCACCATATTTTAATGACTTGGCAGCAAGCCTCAAAGTGGTTAGCACAAAAATTCTTATATTTTGGTTAAGTGCTAACCGAGCTTAGGTTAATCCCAAATAAACTCACGAAAATGTTTACGGCATACCGATTCGTAACTTTCATTACCGCCAATTGCGACCTGCTCACCTTCGCGCATGACTTTTCCTTCACCATCTAGCCGCACCACCATATTCGCTTTGCGACCACAGTGACAAATGGTTTTTAGCTCAATTAATTTATCTGCCCAAGCTAATAAATAATGGCTACCACTAAAAAGCTCACCTTGAAAGTCAGTCCTCAATCCATAGCACAATACAGGGATATCTATATTATCAACAATGTATGTAAGTTGTTTGACTTGTTCTTTAGTTAAAAACTGGCATTCGTCTACCAACACACAACTCAGATGATTCACTTGATGGGCAGCGGTAATCATTTCAATCAAGTTGTCATCACGGCTAAAAACCTGCGCCTCGGTCTCAATACCAATCCGCGAAGCTACTTTGCCCTTACCGTATCGATCATCGATAGAAGCCGTCATCACTAACGTATTCATACCGCGCTCACGGTAGTTATAGGAAGATTGTAATAAAGAGGTAGATTTACCCGCATTCATTGCTGAATAGTAAAAGTACAATTGCGCCAAAATGAATCCCTTTTTCAAACTGATTGATCATATCTCTGTCACCAGAGTTTATGCCGCTTAGTTTAGCATTGCGCTTGACCCTAGCACACTAGGCCTTTCTCAGCTTTTATACTGAAATCTCAATCTAAATATCTAGAATGGATATTTTAGTGATTTCATGGTCAATCAACTTTGAAAATCATTGTTCGTATTTCTGTTCAACGCTCAACATATGGAAACAGATAAAGCCATAAAAGCGCAATTGTTACAACAACCTTAATTTAACCTTAAATATTGTTTTAATTAAGAAGAATCACATTAACAAAAGTTTAGAAATGCGATCTACCTCCAAAGTTATAGTCCTAAATGCGGTTTGGTTCAAAAAACAAACATATCAATAACAGTAATATTTCATCCGAGACCAAAAGTACTCAATTTAAAAAATAAAAGTATTCGATGCTTGCAAATGAAATCAGCGGTTCAAAGCACTAATCTCCCCTGCAAACGTTAGTGCTGCAATCCGTGCCTTTAAATGCGTATTGGATTAATGGAGATTATGATGAGAATATTCACCTCTAAAAAACTGGCATACGTTGTCGCCTTAGCACTTACCGGTGCTCTCGTAGGTTGCGGCAGTGATGGTAAAGATGGTGTAGATGGCGCGCCAGGCACTCCGGGGACACCTGGCACACCGGGAACACCGGGTGAACCTTGGGTTCCACCACCAGTCACGAGTTCAACAGTCACCAATGTAAAAGTACTGAACTATAGCTTTGGTGAAGGCAATATCACCTATGAATTTAAGATCACTGACGAAAATGGCAACTTAATCAATGGACTGAAAAATGCTGAAGCCAAAGTTGCAGCATTAACCGATAAAGGCTTTATCAATAATAGAAATGAAGCCGACAAAACCGACGCAAGTGGCAATCCTGTCAAAGATAACGTCAATATCGGTGGCGCTGCGACTCAAGCAACTGAGGGCGCTTTGCTCACTTCATTAGGCGATGGTCACTATAGCTTTAAAGCCCCAATGAAAGGTGTTAACGCTGGTACCGAAGGTATTGTATGGCTCAGAGTCGGCGGTAATGCTGAAACTGGCATTGCTCGCTCAGCACCGCTGGTGGTGAACAAGCCAGAGGGAACTCATTCAACCACGACCGATAGTTGCTATTCCTGTCACGTAGACTATTCAACAAGCCCACGTCGTCACGCTAGTTATGTAGCAACCGGTATGGACAGCGAAGTCACCTTCGTTGAAGGCTGTTTAGTCTGTCACGGCTCAGTTAGCTTTGCAGCAAAAAATGCCGAAGGTTTCTCTATCGGCGGTTATGCAACCAACACACTGTCTAAGATTGGCCACATTAATCACCAGAAATTTACTAAAGATTTCAGCGTGATGAACTGTAGTTCTTGCCACGTTGAAGCTCCAACCAATATTAGTGTTTCTGGCCCAGGCTGTATTGACTGTCACAATACTGGTGGTGTACCAGGCGCGATTGTGCCAAGTAATGGTGCAGATGTCCGTCCGATGCATGAAGGTAAAACAGGTATTACTGAGCGCCAAGCATTACGTGCTAAGTATAAACTTGAATTATCTACCCCTGTTAAAGTTGATGATATTTCAACAAAAACAGATCATTATGCGCCAACTGGTGCAGCTTCTGCCGTTACCGCACCAGGCTGGTGTACCACTCTGACAGTAAAAGATAC
Source organism: Shewanella sp. POL2 (assembly GCF_000282755.1). Taxonomy (NCBI): domain Bacteria; kingdom Pseudomonadati; phylum Pseudomonadota; class Gammaproteobacteria; order Alteromonadales; family Shewanellaceae; genus Shewanella; species Shewanella sp. POL2. Next base: position 35,473 of record NZ_AKZL01000035.1, on the reverse strand, counting down.
TGACGGTAATATCTTTAGCATTAAAGATAACTTCAACTACTCAAATCCGCTGGTATTTGATGCTAAGAAACCGATTGTTTACGCAGGTGCTTATCTGCATTCCTACGAAAAAAATAGCTTAGTCGGTCGCCCAGGTAACCGTACTAACTATTACTATGGCTACAATGCTGATGGTACTAAAAATATCTGTCATTTGCTGACCGATATCAGCCCTGTAAACGCCAACTATGTCTACTCTGCACGTGTGACCTTCAGCACCGCAGGTTGGATGGAGTACGACGGTAACCAACGCTATCAAAGCAATGGCAGCCTCAGAGCCAATGGCTATGACGGCTCAATGGGGGTCTCGTTCACCGCATACTCTGATGTAGTCGATCCTGCGACTGCAACCAAAGTATCCGCCTTTGAACGTCGCACCGTAGTCAGTGATAACAGCTGTACTACTTGCCACAATGATGCCACCGCATTCCACAAAAATGGCGCATTTGACGAAGGCGGTAAGGCTTGCGTAGCTTGCCATGATAACGGTATGGCACGGACATCAGCCACACTCGGTGCTGGTTTTGGTCCTATGGTGCACAGCTGGCACTGGGGCAACGGTGCGAATGTCGGTGAGATGAAGGCCGATGGCACTCAAGCGAAAACCGCTAACGGTGCAGGTGCAATCAACCCAGTCACAAGCTGTGTTGCCTGTCACGAAACCGCGATTGATTTAAACAAAATACCAAACCAATACATCCTTGAACCTGGTAACAAAATGACCAGCCCTGTCACCGCTAACTGCTATGCTTGCCACACAGGCGATGCAGTCAAAGCTCACATGGCTAGCAATGGTGGCGAGATCAGCGTTCCTGCAGTAGGTGATTGGTTCAAACAACCAACAGGAGAAGCATGTGCTGTTTGCCATAACACAGGTAGCAGCTCAGGTATCGACAAATACCACAACTTCACCCGTAAATAGTTAATCGTCCCGCTATTTTCCCTGCAAGAAAATAGTTCAAAGCGCCCCGTAACCTTGGGGCGCTTTTTTGTTTACTTTTACTTACAACTTCATCCCATAGGTTTTCAGTCCTATTTAAGTTAGTAACGCTAGAGTCACAAAAACTACAATTCTAAGGAAATCACTCAACTATGCGTAAAAGTTTTATTGCCATCGCCATTGGCGCCACACTGATGACCGGAGCACTCGCAGGCTGTAGCACTCAAGATACAAAAGCTGCAAATGTCACCGCAGTACAAACCCAAAACCCCTTATTCCAAGCCAGTACACTGCAATATCAAGCACCTGATTTTAGTGTTATTAAAGACGAGCATTTTCAGCCCGCTTTAGAACAAGGTATTAAAGAGCAGTATCAAGAAATTTTAGCGATTGCTAACAATCCTGCTGCGCCGACCTTTGATAACACAATTGTCGCCATGGAAAAAAGCGGCGCCCTGCTCAACCGTGCATCGAGCGTGTTTTACAACCTCGCAGGTTCGAACAGCAATCCAGCCCTGCGTAAAATCCAAGGTGAAATGGCCCCCAAAATGGCTGCTCACTCGGATAACATCAACCTTAATCCTGCGCTATTCGCTCGTATTGAAGCCATTTATAACGACCGCAATAACTTAGGTTTAACGCCTGAAGCGGTACGTTTGGTTGAGGTGTATCACCAGCGCTTTATCATGGCTGGCGCTAAGCTGACCGATGAGCAGAAGGTAAAAATCCGCGCCCTAAATGAAGAACAATCAACACTGACCAACGAGTTCTCTCAACGTTTACTACGCTTAACCAAAGAAATCGCTATTGTTGTCGATAGCAAAGAACAACTGGCGGGCCTAAGTGACAGCGAAATCACCTCGGCAGCAAACGATGCCAAGGCAGCAGGCCATGAAGGTAAGTACTTAATCAATATCACCAACACTACTCGCCAGCCAATACTCGCCTCTTTAGAGAACCGTGAACTGCGCCAACGCATTTGGGAAGCCTCGGCTAACCGTGGCTTAACGGGTGAAAACGAAACCGCATCTTTAGTGTCTCGTCTAGCGCAATTACGTGCCGAACGTGCCGCTCTCTTAGGTTATGAGAACTGGGCTAGCTATCGCCTTGCACCGCAAATGGCAAAAACGCCAGAAGCGGTTTACAGCATGTTTGGCTCTATGGTGCCAGCCGTAGTCGCCAACACAGAGAAAGAAGCGGCCGATATCCAAGCGATGATCAACAAGACTGGTGGCAAATTTGAGCTCGCACCATGGGACTGGGAGTTTTACGCAGAGAAAGTCCGCCAAGAAAAATACGCTCTTGATGCCAATAGCATTCGTCCCTACTTCGAATTTAACCGCGTCCTCGAAGACGGCGTGTTCTATACGCTTAAAGAGTTGTATGGCGTGACGTTAAAACCACGTCCAGATTTGCCTGTATACCACCCAGATGTGAAAGCCTATGAAATGTTTGATGCCGATGGCTCAAGCATGGCGATTTTCTATGCTGATTACTTTGCCCGTGAAGGCAAACGCGGTGGCGCATGGATGAGCTCGTTTGTAGGGCAATCCTTCCTCGAAGGTACTAAGCCTGTCGTAGTTAACGTGATGAACATTAAAAAGGCGCCTGATGGCCAACCGACCTTCGTCAGCTATAACGAAGTCACCACGATGTTCCACGAAATGGGCCACGGTACCCACGGTATGTTCTCCAAAGTGACTTACCCAAGTCTTTCTGGGACTTCGGTATCCCGTGACTTTGTGGAATTTCCATCGACTTTCGAAGAAGATTGGGCGGCCCACCCTAAAGTGTTAGCCAACTACGCCAAACACTACGAAACAGGCAAGCCTATCCCTGATGAGTTACTGCAAAAACTGTTAAAATCCGGCAGTTTTAACCAAGGCTTCGATACGTTAGAGTATATGGCTGCGGCGCTAGTGGATATGGAATGGCACTCATTAAGCCCAGACGCTCCACAGCAAGATGTAGCGACCTTTGAGGCTAATGCGCTGAAAAAGCACGGCTTAAATATCACCGCTGTACCGCCACGTTATAAGTCAACTTACTTTGCCCACGCCTTCCCAGGTGGTTACTCAGCAAGTTACTACGCGTATATGTGGAGTGAAATTTTAGCGGCTGACGCCTTTGCCTATGTGCAAACCCAAGGCGGCCTAAACCGTGAGATCGGCATGAAATACCGTAAGACCATTCGCGAAGTGGGCAACAGTATTGCACCAATGGAAGCTTACAAGAACTTCCGCGGCCAAGAGCCTACCACTGAAGGTTTACTCAACCGCCGTGGACTCAATCAGACTCAGTAATTTTAGATACTGAGTAGATAAAAATCAGCCAGCATAGTTGCTGGCTGATTTGTTTCACATTCTCAATATAAGAGCGAAGTTAAATCACGGACTTATAAAGCCGTACTTTTGGATTTAATGTGCAAACCAAAAATCGTCAATACAAACAATATGCTACAAGTCACTAATCCCGCATTGACCGATTCAGTTAAGCCAAGCACTACGTAGCCGATCATGCTGATCAGCGCAACGATTACGGCGTAGGGAAGCTGCGTCACTACGTGGTCGATATGATGGCAACTGGCCCCCGTCGACGACAAAATAGTGGTATCAGAAATCGGTGAACAATGATCACCAAATACCGCCCCCGCTAATACCGAAGCCAGCATAGGTAACATCATGGCTGTGTGACTGCCCATCGCCATATCCGCAGCTATCGGCAGCATAATCCCGAACGTACCCCAACTGGTTCCAGTAGAGAATGCAGTCAGGCCCGCTAACACAAACATTAATGCAGGTAAGAAAGCAAAGGGAATATTCCCAGTGGCTAGGCTAGCCATAAACTTACCGGTTTCAAGCTGGCCGATCACACCTGCAATGGTCCAAGCAAATAACAAGATGTAAATCGCAGGCAACATAGAGCGAGCGCCCTGCACTACACCTTTTAATACCATTGATTTTTCAACGCCTTGCACTAAGTTAAGTACCAGCGCAACCGCTAAACCAATCAGGGCACCAAAGAACAGTGATGAACTCACATCGGTTTTCTCGAAAGCAGAAATAATATTAAATTCAATGCCTTCTTTAGCTAATACTTGAGCACCGCTATCGATCATAAAATACAGGGTCGCAAATACCAGTACTGTGATAGGTAGGAATAACCCGAGGATTTTACCTGTTTCAGCTTCGGGTAAATCAGCATTAGCACCTGGCGGTAAACCTTTAGTCTCATCGTATAAATTACCGCGCATGGCATTTAATTCATGTTCACGCATAGGGCCAACATCTAAGCCCATAAACGCCACACAAAGCAGTAATAATAAAGAGAAAATTGCGTAGAAATTCATAGGGATCATTTGAATAAAGACACTCAAATGACCAGAGTCCGCAAAACCATGTGCTGTTAATATTCCGCCAATTAACGCAATAATATAAGCGCCCCAACTTGATACCGGTGAAATGACACAAACTGGTGCTGCGGTAGAATCTAATAAATAAGCTAACTTAGCGCGGGAAATATGGTAACGGTCGGTAACAGGCCTTGCGACAGACCCAACGACTAAACTATTGAAATAATCGTCAATAAAAACAACACAGCCTAAAAACATCGTCAGTAATTTCGCATCGCGCTTATTACGAATATGTAACCTTGCCCAATCAGCAAATGCCCGAGCACTACCACTCACAGTAATTAGAGCGGTGATCATCCCCAATACAATCAAGAAACCGAGAATGTATAAATTCCAAGAATTTACGCTATCTTCCGACCAAAAAAGTCCTTTTACACTGCTAAATAAAAACTCACCGCTGGCCACAGGAGAAAATTGATTGAGCAATAATACTCCAATCACAATTCCTAAACCGAGGGAAAGAAGCACTCGGCGAGTAAAAATCGCCAATACAATTGCAACCACAGGCGGGAGCAAAGAAAGCGCCGAATCGGCATAACTAACTACAGTCATTGATTATTTCTTCGTCAAAATACGAATGGAGGGCGACTGAACTGGTGGGAAAAGGCAATAGATACCCAAGATCACCTGTCCTATCAGTAGCGCTCCATAGTAACTATTCCTAATATCCGTATCTGGAAATACTATGGCAGTGTTGTACCTATTAGACACAACCCCAGCAGTTGATCGTGATAAATCAAACTACTTCGGCACCAAATCCTTTCGTGAACGATCAACGGAATCACCCTACTGATCACTACTGATATTTGGTGCGCCTCTACTTCTAAGAACGCCCATACATGGGCGTGAGGCTCATAAAAACATAAGCGGCTAAGCAGTTACCACCGCGAAGCCGCTTACTTTGACTTAGCTCACAAATAAAATCAACTTAAGCTTGCAATCAACTGCGGAACGGCTTCGAACAGGTCAGCTTCGAGGCCATAATCGGCAACTTGGAAGATAGGCGCTTCAGGGTCTTTGTTGATAGCCACAATCACCTTAGCGTCTTTCATTCCCGCTAAATGTTGGATCGCGCCTGAAATACCTACTGCAATATAGAGGTTAGGTGCGACAATTTTACCAGTTTGACCGACTTGCAAGTCATTCGGAACAAAGCCTGCGTCAACCGCCGCACGCGAAGCTCCTACTGCGGCACCAAGCTTATCAGCCAGTTGCTCTAACATGCCGAAGTTTTCACCGCTGCCCATGCCACGGCCACCAGATACGATAATGCTAGCATTACCTAACTCTGGACGTGCTGAAACTGTCAGCGCTTGAGACACAAACTGAGCTTTGGCTTCAAACACTTTATCCAAGGTAGTTACAGCAGCATTATTACCCTGTGTCACCGCATCGAAGGCACTGGCACGCACTGTCATCACTTTGATAGCGTCATGGCTTTGAACTGTCGCTAAGGCGTTACCCGCATAAATCGGGCGAACAAAGGTATCGCTACTCACCACGCCAATCACTTCCGAAATTTGCGCCACATCTAAAAGTGCTGCCACACGCGGTAACGTGTCTTTACCCGCACTCGATGCCGCTGCGAGAATATGGCTGTAGTTTGGTGCTAAGTCCACCAGCAATTTAGCCACGTTTTCGGCTAAATGCGCTTCATAAGCACTGTTATCGGCGACTAATACTTGCGCGACACCTTGTAGAGCTTGAGCAGCTTGCACCACTGCACCACATTGATGGCCCACCACCAATACATGTACATCACCGCCGATCGCACGAGCTGCGGTGACAACTTTAGCGGTATCCAATTTCAGCGCCGCATTATCGTGTTCTGCTAATACTAAAATGGCCATTTAGATCACCTTCGCTTCATTCTTTAACTTTTCAACCAGCTCTGCTACCGACGCAACCATAATACCGGCCTTACGTTCAGCAGGCGGCGTTACCTTGATCACCGTTTGATGCGCTTTGAGCGTCACACCTAAATCAGCTACCGTCAGCACATCTAATGGCTTACGTTTGGCTTTCATGATATTAGGTAATGAGGCATAACGTGGCTCATTCAAACGTAAATCCGCAGTCACCACAGCTGGCAACGGTAGATTTAAGGTTTGCATACCACCATCTATCTCACGAGCAACTTGAAGTGAATTACCTTCAACTTTAATTGCTGAAGCAAAGGTCGCTTGCGGCATATCCGTTAATGCAGCAAACATTTGGCCCGTTTGGTTATTATCACCATCAATGGATTGCTTACCAAACAGCACTAATTGCGCTTGTTCTTTTTCTTGTACGGCTTTAAGTAATTTGGCAATTGATACTGGTGCTAACTCTTCTTCAGTATCAATGTGAATCGCGCGATCAGCACCTAATGCTAATGCGGTACGCAATTGTTCTTGAACGGCTTTATTGCCGATGCTGACGACCACTACTTCAGTAGCACTGCCCGCTTCTTTTAAACGAACCGCTTCTTCTACTGCAATTTCACAAAAAGGGTTCAACGCCATTTTGAGGTTTGCGGTATCAACGCTGGTGTTGTCAGCTTTTACCCTGACCTTCACATTGGCATCAACTACGCGCTTAACAGGCACCAATACTTTCATAGGGCTTCCTTCCTACACTTTCATGTACATGGACAAAACATTGGTGATCACCAATGCAGGATAGAGCCACTTTACGTCCTGTTAACGTTAACGTCAACCAAAGTCAAACGCTTGTTTGCATTTTTAAGACTGTCGTATTGGCCACATTTTTGAACACTTATTTGCCATATATAAAAAGTTCAAAAATTAAATAATATTTAATTTTTGTTTATTGCATAATTTTATTTGATTCGAGCAATATTAGTTTCTATCATTTAGCTGTTGTTCACCATTATCCTGTAATAAAAATAGAGTGGGACGAAAATAGATATGAGCGAATTTTTAGAGATATTAACTCACGGTCGTCGTTTTAAAGCTGCGGTAAAAGATCTTAGCGTTGAAGAACTGCGTGATTTAGCGGCTAAACTAGATAAAATTTTAGTTGAGCGTGAGTCAATGGAAGCAGAAGAACAGCAAGCTATTGCTGCTCGTAATGCAAAAATTGAAGAAATCCGTCAACAAATGGAAGCCGTTGGTTTATCAATCGACGATTTAGGTGGTGTTGCAGTTAAAGCCTCGAGCAAGAAACGCGCTCCTCGTCCAGCGAAATACCAAATTGAAGTTGATGGCGAAGTGATCCAGTGGACAGGTCAAGGCCGTATGCCAACAGTATTTAAGAACGAAGTCAATAAAGGCCGTTCTATGGATGATTTCTTAATCTAATCCAATACCGTAATGGTAATGACAATAGCCATTCGCTATTATCATTGAGTAACATAAAAAAGCTCGCGCCCTGCGAGCTTTTTTATGCCTATCCCACCCCGCCCATTGTCATTCAAGTAAATGCTTAAATTGCGTTACAATTCATCTTTAGTATTTACATCTACTTTAGGTTACTCTTTATTCACCCTCCGTCTAAGTGAATAAAAAATGCAGATAAACAATAAGATAATAATAAGCTGCGGCATAATAAGTAGTTTTGTATCTCAACCCATTTTTGCCGAGGCCAATCCCATCACTCCCGTCAATAAGTTAACTGCATTGACCAATGCAGAATTAATTCTTGCACCGGGGAAACGACTCTCAAATGCCACATTATTAGTTGAAAACAATCGGATCAAAGCCATTATTGACCAAGGTGATATCCCCGCGGCGGCACTAAAAGTCGATCTCAGTGGTTATACTATTTATCCCGGCTTTATCGATCCTTTTACCGATTATGCTATCGAGTTTGAATATCCCAAATTGCAGCTCACTCGTCCGGTATATGATATTAAGCGTATTGGCGGGAATGCTGAAAATGGTGCAATTCACGCTGAAAAAGAATGGTTTAATTACATTTACCCCAATAAAGAACGCGCACGAGATTGGATCAATAACGGCTTTACCAGTGTACAAAGTAGTAAACTCGATGGTATTTTCCGAGGCACGGGTGTCAGTCTTTCACTCGCGGACAAAACTGCCAACGAGGTAATTTATCGCGCACGCAGCCAACCTTTTATGGCCTTCGATAAAGGTACGTCAGAACAAGACTACCCCAATTCCCTCATGGGTAGCATCGCGCTTATCAGGCAAACCTTTGCTGATGCTAACTGGTATAACCAAAATAAGCACAAATCGGTTAATAGTTCAGCTACACCTCAAATTGAATTTAATATTGCCTTCGAACGTTTAGATAACTTAGCCGAGAAACCAATCGTATTCGAAACAAAAAATCTGAACGATTTATTGCGTGCAGCTAACCTACTCAAAGAACATAAGCAGCCCGCCAACTTACTCGCAAGTGGCCAAGAATATGCTCGGATCAACGAATTAAAGGCTCTGAATTATCCTTTAATTCTTCCTCTTAATTACCCACAAGCACCCGATGTGGGTACCGATGATGCCGATCGCGAAGTCTCCCTTGCAGAACTCAGACAATGGGAGCGCGCGCCCACAAACCCTGCCGCAGTAGCAAATGCAGGTATCCCCTTTGCGTTTACCCAATTTGGCATTAAGACCGAGGCGTTTTGGCCACGCCTTCGTCAAGCGATTGCGCAAGGACTCAGCGAAGATAAAGCCCTCGCGGCCCTCACCACTCAAGCTGCTGAAATGGCAGGAACCGCTGACTTGACCGGAAAACTTGCCCCGGGCTATATGGCGGACTTTGTCATTACTAAGGGCAATATTTTTAAAGACGGACAGATTTACAGTGTCTGGCTACAGGGACAAGAACAAGCCATCCGCTCACTTTCACAAGCCAAGATGTTGGGTGACTATCAGCTGACGTTGAATAATTTAACTTTAGATTTGAGCCTTGAAGAAGCAGACAAAGCAGGTAAAACCACTTTGCAAGGAAATTTGAGCAGTGGCGAGAAGAGTATTCCACTCTCCAACCTCAAGCTTGAAGACGACGGCCGCGTCAGCTTTAACGCCAATTTAACTGATGCAGGCATTCATGGGATCAGCCGTTTTACCCTCTGGTTTGCCAAAGACGGCATTCAAGGCCGGATGGTAGACGCCCAAAGTCGTAGCATTAATGTTGCTGGTATTGCCCTTACGCCTCCGCTAAAGACGGAGCAAGTAAGCACGCCTAAAGCCGATGCAACGCAAACCTTAGTCAGTCAACTTACCTACCCTAACGTCGCCTATGGTTTAAGTGAGGCGCCCAAAGCCGAGAAACTCCATATTAAAAATGCCACCCTGTGGACCTCAGATAAACAAGGTATCTTGGAACATGCGGATCTGCTAATGGCCAATGGCAAGATTGAAAAAATCGGCCAGCAACTCAACACGCCTTCTGGATATCAAGTCCTCGATGCAACGGGCAAGCACTTAACAGCGGGGATTGTCGATGAGCATTCCCATATTGCCATCAACGGCGGCACCAACGAAGGCACAGACGCAGTCACCTCTGAAGTGCGGATTGGCGATGTGATTAATCCTGAAGATGTCTCCATCTATCGCGCACTCGCGGGCGGCGTGACCAGCGCACAATTACTCCATGGCAGCGCTAATCCTATTGGTGGCCAATCCCAGTTAATAAAAATGAAGTGGGGAGAAAGCGCAGAACAGCTAAAGTTTGCCAATGCCCCTGCCAGTATCAAATTCGCCCTTGGCGAAAACGTCAAACAGAGTAACTGGGGCGAAAAGTTTGTGCAGCGCTTCCCGCAGACACGCATGGGGGTAAAAGCCTTATTTGAAGAAACCTTCGATGCAGCACTCGCCTATGAGAATGCGCTGAAGGATTATGATGATTTACGCAGCAGTGAGAAGAAGAAAACCCTCGCACCGCGCCCAAGTTATCGCCTGCAGGCGGTGGCCGAAGTGCTTAAGCAACAGCGCGATGTGCATATTCACTCTTATGTACAGTCGGAAATCTTAATGTTCCTGCGCTTAGCCGAAGCCTACCACTTTAAAGTGCAAACCTTTACCCATGTGCTTGAAGGTTACAAGGTTGCCAGTGAACTGGCTGCCCATGGTGCGGGCGCCTCGACCTTTGCCGATTGGTGGGCCTATAAGTTCGAAGTCTATGATGCGATCCCGCAAAACGCGTGCCTAATGCAAAAACAAGGTGTGCTGACGAGTATCAATTCCGATGACTACGAAATGCAGCGCAGACTCAACCAAGAAGCAGCTAAGTCAATGATGTATTGCGGTATGTCAAAGGAAGATGCCTGGAATATGGTGACCATCAACCCAGCGAAACAGCTCAGAGTCGATGAGTATGTTGGCTCACTCACCCCAGGCAAAATGGCCGATATTGTGCTTTGGAACGCCGAGCCGCTGTCGATTTATGCCAAAGTGACCCAGGCTTGGGTTGAAGGCAAACGCTACTTCGATCGCGACCAAGACCAGCTTGCCCAGCAGCAAGTGGTGGCTGAGCGTGCCGCTCTTATCCAAAAAATTCTCAGTAGTGATGATAACGCTAAGGCGGGTGAAAAAGTTACACCGCTTAACGAGCCACAATGGCACTGCGATACCCATTATCAGGCTTGGGGCCAACATCATCAGGGAGCAAAATAATGAAGCACTTACCCACAACCTTGCTGCTGTCGACACTGGCCATCACCTTGTCCGTGCAGGCACATAATCTCATCCCTACGCCTAAACAAACTCACGGTGTGTTGATTAAAAACGCCACTGTGCATACGGTCAGCCAAGGGGTTTTAACCAATACCGATGTGTTGATTGAAAACGGTAAAATCAGCGCGCTAGGGCCACAGCTAAGCGCCAATGAGGCTGATGGCCAGATGCAGATCATCGATGCTACGGGTAAGCATTTATATCCAGGCCTTATTGCACTGGATACCAGTCTTGGCTTAGTGGAAATCGAGATGGTTCGCCCGACCGTAGATAACGCTGAAGTCGGTGACTTTAACCCGCAAATTAGTGCAGCAACGGCTTACAACCCGGATTCGGAGCTGCTGCCAACCATTCGCTATAATGGCATCACTCACGCACAAATTGTCCCCAGTGGTGAAGGATTAGCAGGGCAATCGGTAGTCGTAGACCTCGATGCGTGGACCATTGAAGATGCATTGCACCCCAGTGAAGGCCAATTTCATGTTTACTGGCCACAGATAAAACGCATGCCAGAGGATGAAAAAGGAAAAGCCAAAGCGATTGAAAAAAATCAGCAGACGATCAATCAACTCATCACAGCCTTTGAAGATGGTTACCGCTACTTTTTGAGCCAAAATACACCGGATGCCGACCACAAGCCTAATCTGCGTTGGCAGGCCATGTTGCCACTGTATCAAGGTAAAGCAACGCTATTTGCCCACGCAGACAGTGTTAACCAAATCGAGCAAGTAATTGCCCTGACTAAAAAATATCAATTTAAATTGGTCATTGTCGGCGGTTATGATGCGTGGCGATTGGCTTCAAGTTTAAGGGAGGTGAATGCCAGTGTGATTTACCCGCACACCCTAAGCCTACCTAAACGTACAGATGAACCGGTAGATTTACCGTTTAAAATCCCGTCGTTACTTGCGAGCGCAGGCATTCCCTATGCGCTTGGCTTTTCATCGGATTGGAACAGTCGTAACCTACCCTATGCCGCAGGTTACAGTGCCGCTTATGGCGTAACGGCAGAGCAAGCATTGAAATCTGTCACACTAGATGCTGCAAAGCTGTTAGGGATTAAGGATTTAGGCGCTATCGAAGTAGGCTATCAGGGCAGCGTTGTGCTGAGTGACGGAGATATCCTCGACCCCATGAGCAACAAAATTGATGCGATCTGGATTGAAGGAAGACAAATAGATCTGAATAATCGCCACCAGCAGCTTTATCAAAAGTATCTTAAGCGATAGAATTTACTGAGATAAATCGCACAGCACCGCGCAGTCCATGGGACTGCGCTTCTTTACCCTTAATCTCAGGTCAAACCATGAAAATCATCCTCTCAAGTGCATTAGTGCTCCTGCTTAGCGCCTGTGCCAGCGACTACAGTTTTAATAGCAATTTAGACGGTGAAGCGATTAGTGACTACTTCAAGGCAGGCGATGTTACGCTATTTGAAGGTGATAGTTTGCCTAAAGGCCACTACGAATTGAAAGGCTTAGTGCAAGGAGAATCTTGCCAAGCGGATGTAAATGGCGTGCCAGCATCCTTAAGCGAAGCCAGAACCGAAGCCCGCCGCGCTGCGGCTGATAAAGGTGCTAACGGTATCATCATCAAACAATGCGTGATGATGGAAGAAGCTGCGCAAGGCTGTATCAGCCGCGCGTTATGTGTCGGTCAAGCGATTAAAATGGCCACCGCCGACTAGTTCATCGCGTGTATACTGCACGCCATTCTTGTTGTACTTTACAACCTAAGCCATCTGAGTTTGGGTTGTTGCTCCTTCCTTTAGGTGTTTTTTGCATGACATTTACCAACCAAATTACCGCTGTGGCCACCTGCCGTACCCCCTACAAACAAAATTTGGCATTCCAAGGCAACCTGGTTTGGTGGAAGCACGCGGTTATGTTGAGCTGGAAGGCCATATCAATCATCTCGACGCCGTGCGTGGCATCGAGCAATATTCCCACCTTTGGCTGCTGTTTTGTTTCCATGAAAATCTCGCCCAAGGCTGGAAAACCACAGTTCGCCCACCGCGTTTAGGCGGTAATGAAAAACTCGGTGTATTCGCAACCCGCTCGACTTTTCGCCCAAACGGCATTGGCCAGTCCGTGGTAAAACTCCACCGAGTGGTGCAACGTAAAGGCAAAGTGTGCCTGGAGATTTCAGGCATGGATCTTGTCGATGGCACGCCGATTATCGATATAAAGCCCTATATTCCCTTCTCAGATTCGATTGAAGGTGCCGTCGGCGGTATAGCTCAAGAAGCGCCTAAGCTGATTAGCGTGGTGTTTTCCGAGCTCGCGGCAACGCAGATTAACGCCTATAGCAAACAGGACGCTTATACTGATTTGGCCGAACTTATCCGCGGCGTACTCGGACAAGACCCTCGCCCTGCCTATAAAAAAGCCAAGGATGACCCCAAGTTATATCAAGTGGCTTTGTATGAGTTGGATATCTTTTGGCGGATGGCGGTTGATGAGGATGATCGGGAATATATTCAAGTGCTCGAACTCAAACCGGGGAAATGTGGCTAAATGCAGACGCTAAACACAACCGCATTGCCTGATTATCAGAGCCAACACAAAAAGCGTCTGTCTTGGATGCCCTGGCTGTATTTTTCACTCAAAGAAAAACACTTAGTCTGGGCTAAACCTTGGCAGGATGAAATTCAAACCAACCTTTGCGCCCTCGAAACCGTCACCATTGGTGATAACTGTTTTATCGCCCCCGAGGCACAGTTATTTGCCGAGCCCAATCGCGATATCAAGATAGGTAATCACTGCATGATTGCCGCCGAATGTTTTTTACATGGCCCTATCACCCTTGGTAATGAGGTCGCCATCAATCACGGTTGCTCCTTCGATGGCGGTCGAGTAGGGATTCAAATTGGCTCCCAAACTCGCATTGCTAACCATGTGACAATCTACGCCTTTAATCATGGCATGGCGCCCGATACGCCCATTTATCAACAAGCCTCCCACTCTAAAGGAGTCGTGATAGGTAAAGATGTCTGGATTGGCGCACAGGCCGGGATAGTTGATGGTGTCACCATTGGCGACCATGCGGTGATTGGCATGGGCTGTATTGTCACTAAAGATGTCCCCGCATGGGCTATCGTCGCCGGTAATCCTGCACGGGTGATTGGCGATCGGCGAAATAAGTAAGCAGCGACGAGAATCTAGATATGAGCAATGACGAAGTCGCCCCCTAACGGCGTAGTGCTTATCTTTCTTTATCCGTTATCCAGCATCAAAAATGCTATTTGTCTCCCAGCTAGTTGAATTTAACCTAAATCCATAGGTGACATCATCAAAGCAGGTGATAAAATGGCGCCCATTCAACTCAAATTTGGACATCGGTAATGCGCGTTAGCAAATACCTACTTTCTACTCAAAAAGAAACACCTGCGAATGCAGAAGTCATCAGCCATCAATTAATGCTACGTGCGGGTATGATCCGCCGTAACGCTTCAGGCTTATACAGCTATCTGCCCACGGGCCTGCGTGTATTACGTAAAGTCGAAGCGATTGTTCGTGAAGAAATGAACAAAGCGGGCGCGATTGAAATCCTAATGCCTATGGTGCAACCGGCTGATTTATGGGTAGAAACGGGTCGCTGGGACAAGTTTGGTCCTGAACTACTGCGTTTTAAAGACCGTCATAGCCGTGACTTCGTTCTGGGACCAACCCACGAAGAAGTGATCACCGACTTAATCCGTAAAGAAGTCAGCTCTTACAAACAATTACCGCTGAATCTTTATCAAATTCAAACTAAATTCCGCGACGAAGTTCGCCCACGTTTTGGCGTGATGCGTTCTCGCGAGTTCCTGATGAAAGATGCTTATTCTTTCCATCTTGATGTGGATACCATGAATGAAACCTATGAGGCGATGTATCAAGCCTATAGCAACATTCTGTCGCGTATGGGCTTAGCCTTCCGTCCGGTTTTAGCGGACACGGGGTCTATCGGTGGCAGCATGTCACACGAGTTCCACGTACTGGCGCAAAGCGGTGAAGACTTAATCGCCTACTCTACTGGTAGCGATTATGCCGCTAACATCGAGAAAGCCGAATCGCCAATGCCAACCGAAACGCGCGGCGCGGCGACTGAAGCATTACGTTTAGTCGATACCCCCAATGCGAAAACCATTGCTGAGTTAGTTGAGCAATTCGGTTTAGATATCACTAAAACAGTGAAAACCTTGATTGTTAAGGGTGCGACTGAAGCGGCGCCACTGGTTGCGCTGATTGTACGTGGTGACCACGAGCTAAATGAAATCAAGGCAGATAAATTAGATTTAGTGGCATCACCATTAGAATTTGCCCCAGAAGCCCTGATCCGTGACGCCATTGGCGCAGGTCCAGGCTCATTAGGCCCTGTCGGCCTGAAT
This sequence comes from Shewanella sp. POL2, assembly GCF_000282755.1. Lineage (NCBI taxonomy): Bacteria > Pseudomonadati > Pseudomonadota > Gammaproteobacteria > Alteromonadales > Shewanellaceae > Shewanella > Shewanella sp. POL2. The sequence continues at coordinate 20,066 of NZ_AKZL01000035.1, read as the reverse complement.
ATGCCGATCATCATCGACCATAGTGTTAGCGTGATGAGCGATTTTGCTGCCGGCGCAAACGTGGATGATAAACACTACTTTGGCATCAACTGGGAGCGCGATCTGCCACTGGCACAAGCGGCCGATATCCGTAACGTGGTTGAAGGCGAGCCAACACCGGATGGTTTAGGTACCTATGCCATGGCTCGTGGTATCGAAGTGGGTCATATCTTCCAACTCGGCACTAACTATTCTAAATCGATGAATGCGACTGTTCTCGATGAGAACGGTAAGTCACAAGTGCTGCTGATGGGTTGTTACGGTGTTGGCGTGAGCCGTATCGTGGCTGCTGCGATTGAGCAAAACTTTGATGACCGTGGCATTGTATGGCCAGAAGCGATTGCACCATTTAGCGTTGGCATTCTGCCAATGAATATGCACAAGTCACACCGCGTGACCGATATCGCCGAGCAGTTATACAAAGACTTAAGCGCAGCGGGTATTGATGTGCTACTGGATGACCGTAAAGAGCGCCCAGGTGTAATGTTCGCCGATATGGAACTGATTGGTATTCCTCACACTGTGGTGATTGGTGATCGCAATATCGACGCTGGCGTATTCGAATACAAAAACCGCCGCACCGGTGAGAAGCAGGACGTGCCTTTCGACCAAATCGTCGATTTCTTAAAGAATCTGCAAGCTTAAGCACTGTCTTTTGGCACTGAATGCACATTGAGCCTGTGTGAGTTAATGGCTTACCATTAACCTCTCAATACAGCAACGCACTTAGGTTTAACTTAAGTGCGTTTTTTATTTCCCGTCTGTTGATGGCAAACATGCTCTCAAGTGCTTGCCTTTGCCTTTTATCATCAAAAAATAAAGAAATGTCATTAAGATAACTGCTCAGACTTGCTTTTTTAGACAAGGCATTGCTTTAATAAAATCATAATAACAAGTCGTTGAGTATTAAGATTGCCAACATCAACAGCATTAGTTCTCGGTGGCGGTGGCGCTCGTGCCGCCTATCAAGTGGGAGTGTTAAAAGCACTGGTCCAGCTTTATCCTCGCAACCATGGCATTCCCTTCAAAATCATATGTGGCACTTCCGCTGGTGCCATTAATGGTACTTCAATCGCCACCCATGCCTCATGTTTTCATTTAGGTGTCAAAAAACTCGAATGGGTATGGCGTCATTTTGAAACTAGAAAAGTGTACAGAGCCACTCTTCCTGGCGTGTTAAAGCACCTCTCAAAAATGGCGCTAAAAGGCTTACAGGACGATAAGGTCAATACAGATGCTGGCAGCCTGCTCGATAATGAACCTTTACGGCACTTATTGAATGAACTTATCGATTTTAAAAGAATTGATCGCAATATCCGCAACGGCGCTTTAACCGCTCTGAGTGTCGATACCTCCTGCTATAACAACTCGCGTTCGGTGACGTTTTTTCAAGCGGCACGGGATATTGAAAACTGGACCCGCGCCAGACGCAGCGGTGAGCGGCGCATGTTAAATACCGAGCACTTGTTAGCAAGCTCAGCCATTCCCATGGTGTTCCCGTCAATTAAACTTAATCAAGCTTATTATGGTGACGGCTCAGTCCACCAGCTCGCGCCGCTTTCAAGTCCAATCCATTTGGGGGCTAATAAGCTATTGGTGATAAACCTAGACAGTCCCCATAAGCATTTTCCGATGGAGCTAGAATATCATCCGAAGACTGCGACCATCGCGGGTCATCTGTTGGATACTATCTTTTCTGATACCTTAAATAGCGATTTAGAACGCCTAGAGCGCATAAATCATACGCTTTCCCTTATTCCAGAAGAAAGCCGTGCGCAACTAGCATTACACCCCATAAAAACCTTAGTGATAAAACCCAGCGAAGATTTAAGTAAAATCGCCGCCCGCTTCTATGACGATATGCCCTGGGCAATTAAAACCTTACTGGGATTTTTTGGTATCGATAGGCAGTCTGACTCCAGTATTGTGTCTTATCTCTTGTTTGAAAAATCCTATACCAGCGCATTGATCGATTTAGGTTATCAAGACGGTATGGCGCACCTTGACGAATTGAAAGCATTTTTCAATTTAGCCTAATGCGATGACTCACAATCAAAAGGCTGAGTAAAATCGAATTGAAGCCCGCATCTTGCCGTGTTATAAATTAAACGATGACATAATTCCTTAACCGAGATATGCGAAACTCATTCAAAATTAAGGATTATTCAGTAGCAGCTAAGCTGTAAATCAGTCTAAAGTCTGAGTGGCGGAATAGATTTAACATTGATCATTTAAGTTGAATCACCTATCATGCTGTACTAGATTAGCTAAAAATTAGGTTAATTTTTTCTAAAAGGGAATCACGATGAAAAAAACTTCATTAGCACTTATCGCTGCTATTTCAATGTTAGGTTCAGTTGCGGCTAATGCAAATAACACTGGTACAGCTACTGGTGGTACAGGTGTTGGTGGCGCTACTGGTGCTATCGTTGCTGGTGGTATTGCAGCCGGTGCAGTTGTAACTGGTGTTTTAGTTGCTGCAAATGGCTCAGATGGCAACCCAATCACCACCACAAATACAAATACCACCACTAACTCTAACTAATTGATTGGTTAGTGTGTGTAAATAACCGCCTTTTGGCGGTTGTTTTTTTTGGGGCATTTAAACGTCTAAAGCAAAATAGCGAAAGCTTGAAATCACGACATCATATATTTACATTGGTTACCTACTATTATTGAGAATAAGCAACTCGGATGCGTATATATAAAAGAATTTTCCCCATTATTGCCATTTCGGCAGTTATCGTAGGGCTATCGGGCTGTAGTCAACGAATTAGCGCATTAAACGATACCGCAAAACTCGCCTTTTTTGGGAGTGACGATGTGGTTCTCTCCCCTGAGCAAGTATCGGCTAATCCTTATGCCAGCATCTATGTAAAACTTGAAGATACGGCTCAGGCATTTGTGGTTTTAGCCTTTGCAGAGCCTAAAATCAGCCTATCTTCAGTAAAAAACTCGCCCGAAGCACTCGAACTTAAGTGGTTATCTGCAGATAAAGGCATGTTGATTACGGTTAACGGCCGTTTAGTCAAAACCCATAATCTGCTTGCAGGTAACTTAAGTGCTGTTGAAAGTAATGAGCCAGATCCACTGTTATTAGGATTGCATTTAAGCAATACCCCAAAAACCTGGACTCGAACGATCGATTGGCAACCTGGTTATCATTATGGCTACCGAGCAACATCAGAATTTAAATTGATTGGTGACGAAAATATTCTAATCAATGGCACTCCCACACAAGCTTTGCATTTTAGTGAAAACGTCTCTGTGGATGCACTCAATATCCAATATCAAAATGAGTTTTGGCTAGATCCACAAACAGGCAACGTTATTAAAAGCCATCAGAAAATTGCGCCCAATCTGCCGTTTATTGATATCACCTTACTGAAGCCTTTTGCTGCTTAGTGGAGCCATAATGAGATCTTACATCACCCCGTTGGCACTGCTAGTAGGTTCACTGTTTTTACCCGCTGTAGAAGCCAATACCCAACTTGCTGTCAGTACCACTGCGTCTAACACGCCGCAGCTACAAATTACTTATCCCTCAGCCATTCGAGTTGGACAAGCAGTTCAGGATGGGTTAACCCAGCTTCCTCTTTATAATCAGCCAACAAAAAATGAGGCTGTGGCAATTTATTGGCTAGGTGCGTCACTTTTAGATATAAAAAATACTGCAGCATTAGAGGCCACTCGTCAGCAAGTATTGCAACAATTGGCTACGATGGGTGAGCAAATCGATAATGGTAACTACATTGCAAAACTGAGCAAGCTTGCTCAGTTTTTACGCACCATCAAACTTGGTCAACGGATTAATCAACCATTAGATCTCGATTTAATCCGTATCACCGATGCTTATAATCCAGTTATAGATGGTGATTTTTTACTGGTATTACCCCCTCGCCCTACTACGGTCACTGTCGTTGGAGCGGTCGCGCAAACCGGTGAACAACCATGGCAATCGCGGGCCAGCAGTAAAGATTACCTAAAGCATGCGGGTTTACTCAATAACGCCGAAAATAGCTTTGTATGGATTATTCAACCCGATGGTAATGCAATAAAACAGCCTATCGCCTATTGGAATTATCAAGCTCAGGATATCGCCCCAGGTGCGATTCTCTTTGTTGAGTTTTCAGAGCTGTTTGCTGACCATGCAAAATTAAATAACAACATTATTGAATTACTCAAGAATCGGGCTCTGTAATGAAAAAGTCGACTCCCACTTTGCATACGTTCGGGCGTTTATCTGCGCTGTCATTAGCACTGCTACCTTTATTACATGTTAGCGCCGATGAATTTTCTTATCCGACACTATTGCCTTCACAATCAGATTTTGGTGGCGTTGGTTTAATGCAAATGCCTACAGGCCGTATGGCGCCTGAAGGTGAATTTAACTTTAAAACCACTTATAACGATGATTATCAGCACTTTAGTGCTTCAGTAGCGCTATTTCCGTGGTTTGAAACCACCATTCGCTACACCCTAGTACAAGACCTACTTTACAGTAACGACCCAAGCTTTAGCGGTAATACTAAATACACAGATAAAGGCATCGATTTTAAGGTTCGCTTACTGGAAGAAAGTAATTGGTTGCCCGAAACCTCTATTGGGGTGCGAGACTTTGGCGGCACTGGCTTATTTGATGGTGAGTTTATCGCCGCAACGAAACGAGTCGGCCCATTGGATTTTACCCTCGGCATTGGCTGGGGCTATATTGGCAATAGCGGTAATCTCACCTCAGATAAAAAAGATCTTAATTACAACTGCGACAGAGATACCTCCTATGGTGGTAAAGGTGGAACCGTAGATTACCAACGTTGGTTTAAAGGCTGTGCAGCCCTCTTTGGCGGCGTTGAATATCAAACCCCATGGGAGCCTCTTCGCTTAAAAGTGGAGTACGACGGTAACGACTATCAATCAGATTTTCCCGTCGTACGTGGCAACATTCCAATGCCTCAGGACAGTAAATTTAACTATGGACTACTCTATCGGTTTGGCGATTGGGGCGATCTGCATTTAAGTTATGAGCGCGGTAATACTTGGACGCTTGGCTTTAGTCTACAAACTAATTTTAATACCTTATCGCAGATTAAAACCGATCCTGCTGCCGCTAAATATAAGCCGCTTCCGGCTGCGCCATTAACCCTTACGCAAACAGAATCCTCCGCACCGATAAACACACCAACAGTCGAACAAGCGACTGTGGGTGCTAATACTTCCGTGAATCACGATTCGAAAGTGCAAAGTGCTGAAGTAGTCAATCTAGAACCAGTAAACACGCCTAATCAGACGATGGCGGAAAGCCAAGTGGATTGGAACAAGGTCGCTCAAGACTTACAAACCATCGCAGGTTATGCTAACGCCAGAATTTATCTGGATAAAGACAGCATCACCGTCGTAGGTGAACAAACCAAATTCCGCGATAGAAATGAAGCACATCAACGAGCGGCCACCATTCTTGCCAACAATACAGACGTAACTCGTATTAAAGAGTACCGATTAATAGAAACTCGTTATAGCCAACCGATAACAGAAACCCGTATCGATGCACAGAAATTTGCTCAAGTAGCAAACTATAGCTATCTCAATGCCAAAGTCACCGATGCCAGTGTTGTCAGTGTTGTCAGCTTACCGCAGGGACAACTGGTCAATACTACTGATAAGGATTGGCTAGATAAGTTTAGCTTTGATGTGTCGCCCACCATGTCCCAATCCTTTGGCAGTTCAGAAGGATTTTATATGTTTAGTATTGGCATGACGGGTAGTGCAAGTTACCGCTTTACCGATAATTTTGAGTTTTCTAGCTCCCTTTATCTCAACCTATACGATAACTTTGATAAATTTTTATATGATGTACCGCCCGATGGTACTGACTTAAAACGGGTTCGCACCCTTGTTCGCCAGTATATTCATGATAATCCGGTTAGAGTGAATAACCTGCAACTGACTTGGATGGATAATTTAACCGATAATATTTCTTACCAAGCCTATGGTGGCTATTTAGAAATGATGTATGGCGGCGTGGGTGGCGAGGTTCTTTACCGTCCTCTAAACAGCCAATGGGCTTTTGGTGTTGATGTGAATTACGTTAAGCAACGCGACCCCGATAGCATGCTCGGCTTCTTTGCGGAAGAAAATCAATTTGACCCGCTCATTAACCGCTTCTATCGAGTACAAACGGGCAGTGTAACTGGGCATGCTTCAGTCTATTACCAACCCGATTGGTTCCCCAATACCTTGCTCAGGATAAGTGCTGGCCAATATCTAGCCGAAGATAAAGGTGTGACCATAGATTTCTCGAAACAATTCGATAGTGGTGTGATTGTGGGCGCCTTTGCGACTAAAACCAACCTGTCGGCAGATGAATATGGTGAGGGTAGCTTTACTAAAGGCTTCTACGTGTCAGTACCATTTGATTTAATGACGATTAAATCAACCCATAGTCGGGCGACAATCAGTTGGATGCCTCTTACTCGCGATGGTGGCCAAACATTAGGGCGCAAGTACAGCCTTTATGACGTAATGGATGCAAGAGATCCTTGGTTCACTCGTCCCAGCACTGAAAATAAGCCTGTAAAATAACTGAAACCGCCGTTAGCGTTTAGACGCTAACGGCGGCATTGGCATCTCTTGCGGAAAGAATGGGTGTGTTGTTTAACAGTGGCCACTCAATCGTAAACTCGGCACTATTCCAAGCAAGTACATATTCATCATCCGGCGCATAATAATCGCTACAACGATACAACACATCAGCATACTCACTTAACACATAAAACCCGTGGGCAAAACCTGGGGGGATCCACATTTGCAAATGGTTATCCGCAGAAAGAATCCTGCCAACCCATTTGCCATAGGTCGCGGATTGTGGCCGAATATCGACGGCAACATCAAAAATACTGCCAGCACACACTCGGACTAATTTGCCCTGCGGATATTGTTGCTGGTAATGCAATCCACGCAATACATGCTGCTGCGAGCGACTATAGTTATCTTGCACTAACGCTGGCGCTTCAAATCCGCGACTCAGCAAGCACTCAGTAAAATACGCTTGCCGAAAGGTTTCCATAAAAAAGCCACGCTCATCGCCAAATACCTTAGGTTCAAAGACTAGTACTTCAGCCAGCTCTGTTTCAACGCACTTCATTAAACACCTGTTTATTTAATAAGCCTAAAAGATACTCACCGTAGCCACTTTTAAGTAAAGGTTGGGCTAAGGCAGCTAGCTGCGAGGCATTAATCCAGCCACAATGGAATGCCACTTCCTCAGGGCAATTCACTTTCAAGCCCTGTCGTTTCTCAATAGCGGCAATAAATTGGGTCGCTTCAGCCATCGCATCGGGCGTGCCTGTATCCAGCCAAGCGGTCCCCCGCCCCATGATTTCAACCTGCAACTCCCCAAGCAGCAGATACTGATTGATCACATCCACAATTTCTAGCTCACCTCGCGCAGAGGGAGCAACCGTTTTAGCCAGTTGACTGGCTCTATGATCAAAGAAATATAAACCGGGAATGGCATAGGAAGACCGGGCTGCGCTCGGTTTCTCTTCGATGGAAATGGCTTTACCATTAGCATCAAACTCAACGACGCCATAAGCATTAGGATTCGCCACATGATAGCCAAATACGGTGGCGCCAACGGCTAACTGGGTCGCCTTTTGTAAGTTGGTGTTAAGTTGCTGACCATAAAATAAGTTATCGCCAAGAATTAACGCACAGGAGTGGCCAGCAAGAAAGGGTTCAGCGATGATAAGGGCCTCAGCTAATCCCCTTGGTGAAGGCTGTACAGCATATTCAAGCTGGATCCCCCAACGCTGACCATTACCCAGTAATGCCTTAAAAAGTGGCAAATCATTAGGAGTACAAATAATCAAAATGTCTCTAATGCCCGTCTGCATCAGAGTCACCAATGGGTAATAGATCATTGGCTTATCGTAGATAGGCAATAATTGCTTACACACAACCTGCGTCATTGGATAAAGGCGAGAGCCTGTACCACCCGCCAATAGAATGCCTTTTCTCATTGATATATCGAGGATTAGTGGATTGAATTAAGGCGCAGATTGTAGCATACAACTGCAAACTAAGCGCAGCCAATGGCTTACGAGAAAAGGCTGAACATTGCTATGCGACTTCTAGGCTTATAGGTTCTAGGTTCTAGATTCCGCTTTATTTCTCAGGAAGTTGTATGTCGACTTTTACGCCTTGGTTAGGCGAAGATGTCAGAATAATACTGCCATGGAGCTTTTGGGTAACCAAATTGTAGATAATTGACATTCCTAAGCCTGTGCCGCCATCTTTGCGAGCGGTGGTAAAAAAAGGCTCAAAGGCTTTCATCTTGACCTCATCAGTCATGCCGACACCATTATCTTGATAACTCATGCAAACGTTCGAGCCTTGCTGTTCAACTCGGATAGTAATTTGTTTATCACCAGCAAAATTGTCAGGAAACCCATGCCGAAAGCTATTGGCAACTAGATTGGTAAAAATTTGCGCTATTGCCCCAGGGTAAGACTCGATAAAAATTTGGTCATCAAGGTCAACGGTTAAGGTGATATTCTTCTTACGCATTAATGGCCTTAATGAGCTAAAAATCTGGAAAAGATAAGCCTTTAAATTAAATCGCTCACGTTCAAGTACCGACTGATCCGCCGCGGTCCGCTTAAAGTTGTGGACTAACTCCGCTGCTCGCGCCAAATTTCGCTCTATCAGTCCCAAACCATCTTGCATCGTATTGATAAAGTTTAAAAACTTATCTTCGTCGAGTTCATTTTGCTCAAATGTACTTTTTAGCAATGCGACCTCATCTAAACAATGAGTTACTGAGGTAACAGCAATCCCCAAAGGCGTATTGACCTCATGGGCAACCCCTGCCACTAAACTCCCTAAAGCCGCCATTTTCTCATTTTCAATCAAATGATGTTGTGTTGAACGTAAATCCGCCAATGCGGTTTCCAATTCTTGAGTTCTTAATTCAACTTGCGCTTCCAAATCCGCATTAATGGCTTTTAATTGCTGCTGATAATCTAAAATTTCCCTTGCACTCATTGCCCGACCAAATAAATCGGCCAAAGCAGAAGCAAAGGCTTTTTCATCGCGGGTCCATTCTCTTGGCTCACCTTGATGTTCAGAACAAATAATGCCCACCATCTTACCGCGATGACGGATAGGGCTATCTAATATGGAGGTAATACCATTAGGCACTAAGTAAACCTTTACAAACTCATGGGTTGCTCTATCGGTTTGAGCCTGATTAGCCACTATCGCTCTTTCATTATCTAATAAACTGAAATAATAAGGATAATCAGCACGCGTTAAGACAAAAGCTTCTTGTCTTTGCATATTATCGAGCAGGTAAAAGCAGTGCATACTTTGATGATCTTCAGTCCATAACCAAATACTGGCACGGCTGATGTTTAAGCCTTGGCACACTGAAGCAACAATGAGTTGCGATGCCTCAGCTAAATCGCCACCATCAATAATTGAAGAGCGACTCACGTCAAATAAAATCCTATCTAACATCCGCGTCATAATGATGGAGTTCTCCGCGTGGCTTCACCAGACATTGAAATCTGACAATAGCTTCTGTGGCCAATGCTTATGCAAGAGTCTTAAGTACTAACCTTAAAGTGATAGTCTTTAGTATAGATTCTATCTGCAAACTCACTAGGTAGATTACTCTACAGAATAGCATTTCAGCTCTTCTAGCTCTCCCAGCTCAACTGCGATCGCGCCATATTATCGGATTTAACACTATAGCAATGAAGCCGTAAGCGCCGCTGAAATTAAGCTCCCAAATGCCATATCGAGCATAGCCTTAATGCCTTTAATATGACCCCATACCATAGTAAATAAGTTTGGTGCCATCGTAGATGGCGGTTATCATCCCTAATATCAATAAATCAGAGGCTTGAGATGAATATGCAACGTCCACTCTTTACTATCGCCTTAGTCGCAATCATGGCAACCGCTTGCAGCGATCCGCAACATGCAACAGATAAAAACTCCACAGCCAATACAGAAACTCAAAAGACCATCCCCCTTGGCGATACCAGCCAAAATGCACTCGATTGGCCAGGCATGTATGAAGGTGTTTTACCCTGTGCGAGTTGCGAAGGTATTCAAACCACGCTAACGCTACTGGCAGATAACAGCTTTGAATTAAAAAGTATTTATTTGGGCAAAGATGAGAGCATCTTCAAGGTGGCAGGAAAATTTGACTGGGATGGCAAGGGCTCAAAAATTACTTTATCCGATGGCAGTAAATACCTCGTCGGTGAAAACCAGCTATTTATGCTAGATAACGAAGGCAACCGGATCAGCGGCGAACTGGCTGAGCACTATATATTGAAAAAGAAAGGGATGTAAAAAAGAGCATTGCAGCGTGACAGTGAGAAGTTGAGTGCTCCGCCCAGCTAGAACGCTACGGCTCTAGACTCTAGACTCTAAACTCTAAACTCTAAAGCAAGCTTGTCAGCGTTCTAGATTCTCACATCGGGGTTACTCAAAATGAAAAGAGTTACTAAGACATGAACCCAGATATCCAAATTATTCGCTATCAAGACTGTGAATCGAGTTTATGGAAAAACGGCGGCGGTAGTACTAAACAACTGTTAATATCGCCAAAGGATGCTGACCTAACTAACTTTGATTATAGGATCAGCATTGCCACCATTTCGAGCAACGGCCCCTTCTCACCATTTCCTGGCATCGATAGACAGTTGTGTATCTTGGAAGGCGAAGGCATAAAGCTGATGATGTCTAACAATGCGGCTAAATCAAGCGAGTTAGTACTCCGCCCAAACCAACCTGCATTTTGTTTTAGCGGCGAAACTCAGATTGAAAGCCAACTCTTAGATAAACAAATTATCGACTTTAATGTGATGATCAAACGCGGCAAGTATAGCGCGCATATTGAACGGCTGGAGTTGAATGGCTCGTTAAACCTTACGTCCTATGAAACCAGCCATGACGATAAGGTTTATCAAACAAAAAAACTGTACAACAACGAGTTGCAACAATGGCTACTTTGCCTTGAACCGATGCGCTTAGTTTATCAAGATCAAATGATCCAACTTAAGCGTTACGACATGGTGCAATACCCACAAGTCCAAAATTCAACAGCACAATCGCCAGAAATACGGCTCTTAGAAGTAATAACTCCCGAAGCAAACCGTTCAAACAAAGTACTATCAACAATTAAGCAAACCAAAGCAGATAACCAGCATCCACTAAACCATACACAAAGCCAGGTGCTGCGCATCGTTATAGAATGCATAAAAGGATCTAGGTTCTAGAGCCACGAAGTGGCGTTCTAGAAGCCGTAGGCCGTCCTAGCAGTTGCGAAGCAACGCCCTAGATTCTAGACATGATGTTGGAGGATGAACTTGCGCACGCACTAAGCACTCGCTTAAAGATGTTGCTGGTTAATAATCCACTCCACCGTCTTTCTGAGACCTGACTCAAAAGACTCTTGCGCTCTCCAACCTAATTCACGTTGAATTTTACTGGCATCAATAGCATAGCGTACATCATGGCCAGGCCGGTCAACGACATACTGAATTAAATCAGCAAACCCCGCACTACCCATTGCAAGAGATTGCGGATGAGTAGGCACTAACTCCTCTAATAAGGCGCAAATTTGCCGCACAACCGTCAAATTAGTTTGCTCACAGGAACCACCAATATTATAGGTTTGCCCAAGCTCCCCCTGAGTCGCAACTAAATAGAGCGCCTTAACGTGATCATCCACATACAACCAATCACGCACTTGCTGACCATTACCATAAATTGGCAACGGTTTACCCTGTAACGCATTGGTGACCATTAGGGGAATGAGCTTTTCAGGGTATTGAAAAGGGCCATAGTTATTGGAGCAGTTGGTCATCACTATCGGTAAAGCATAAGTTCGATGCCAAGCACGAACCAAATGATCCGCTGAAGCTTTACTTGCTGAATAAGGCGAGCTCGGATCATAAGCTGAGGTTTCACTAAACAATCCAGTTTCGGTCAGTGAACCAAAAACCTCATCGGTAGAAACATGATGAAATCTAAATAACCCTTTTCGCGTATCCGCTAATTGCTGCCAATATCGGCGCGAAGCTTCTAACAACGTATAGGTGCCCACAATGTTGGTTTGGATAAATGCAGCGGGTCCTTCAATTGAGCGATCAACATGACTTTCAGCCGCTAAATGCATTACCATATCGGGCTGATGAGCCTGAAAGACTTGCTCTAATGTCGCTGCATCACAAATATCCGCCTGTATGAAATGATAGCGCTCACTCTCGGCAATAGCTGCTAAAGCCTCAGGATGACTGGCATAGGTTAACTTATCGACATTGGTCACGACACACGTCGTTTGCTCAATCAGCATTCGCACTAATGCCGATCCAATAAACCCTGCACCACCGGTAATGAGTATTCGCATATCGCCTATCCCAAAGTAAAAGGTTAGAAAAATAAAAGGCCCGAAAGTATACAACTTTACCAGCAGAGCGACGTGACCTTTTTAAGTATGAGGAGCAAGAGAAATACAAGCTGTGCAGGGCGAAGCGAACACTGAGGCGAATGCGCACAATAATTAACGATAAACATCACGCTTAGATAACCCTAATTCAGGCATTGTTCTGAAGCAGGTCTGGGCTAGTACATTTACGTTAGTCGATAATTCACCTTTCACAACGGGGTATCAGTTGTTAATGGTTCACACTCTTGCGACATATATCCGGCATCTGTTGCGCCCTAATGAGATCCAAATTGACATCTTATCCTCCTTGGCATCCACATGACCTCGAAGGCCACTTACACCGAAAATTTTATAGTCTCGCTTAAGCATACCCTTCCCGTTAGCAAAACTGCTTGGCTATGAACAATAGAAATAGACAAACGACATTACTTGTCATTTTCGTGAGTACACTATGTTCATTAATGAGAATGAACGATGAAAACTGTACATGATGAAAATATTTTTGGATGATGAACGACTCGCACCTACTGGCTGGCTACAAGTTCGATGGCCAGATGAGGTTATCTCCTATTTAGCCAAAGGCATGGTAACCGATATTAGTCTAGATCATGATTTAGGAGATGATGCTAGAGGTACTGGCTACGATGTGCTGCTTTGGATTGAGCAAGCTATTGTTGATACAGGCTTTAAGCCTCCGAAAATTAATGTACATACGAGTAATCCTGCAGCAAGAATAAGAATGCTTGCTGCAGTAGAACAGATCAACCGCTTAGCTGAAATGAAATCACAATGACTGCACCTACAGTTGCACCTTTACTTTTATTGTCCGGCGATCCATTTCATCTGCTTGGCCAACTTTCAGCCTTTCATAGTCTGAAGCTAATTTGTCGGCTCAAACAAATCCTACCAACTCACGTTGGTCGAACTGTCTCGAGTCATGCTGGCATCCCCGTGTTCGCAGCAGATTTTGAATTGCGGATCATCGCAGAGGCATATAATTGCTTTGAGAATTTTGATGTTGAAATCTATTTGACGTTTCAGAGAGATCGCGATGCTTGGATGCATTATCAACAGAAGGCTAACGAAATGATTAAGTTAGGCCATTCGGTGTTAGTAACGGCTGAAGTCTATAGCCACATTGACGGCTCGATATGTTTGTATGATCCACTACTCACACCAACCGATATGCCTTTTATTCAATAGGACTGACAATGAAACTGCTCCATGTTTCCGATCTGCATTTCAACCAAGTTCAAATGCTATGGGTTACCGACAATGCATCCGAAGCTGACGTTGTTTGTCTAACAGGTGACTTCATTGATAGTCGATACAACTGCCCTACACCAATCGATGAGCAAGTGGCCGTTATCTCATGCTGGTTAAAACAGTTCAATCGTCCTATTTTTGTATGCTCGGGCAATCATGACCAATTAGGTGATGAACTCAATTCAACCTGGTTAAGGGAAATTGAGGGGATCTACGCAGATCAGGCTATAGCCTCAATCAATGGGGTGATATTCGGCAGCGCGTCATATGGTACATCTGACTTCACACCATTTTCTCGATGCAATGTACTGCTTCACCACGAGCCGCCTTCAGGGCTTAGTGTCGCGAAGCAATCGGGGAGAGATTTTGGCTCAAGGGACCTAACAACGGCAATTAAATCAGGCACCTTGTCTCTTGCATGGTTACTGACAGGTCACGTTCATCAACCAGAGAAATGCGCCTCCAAATTTCGCGGGTGCAGCATTTCAAATCCTGGAGCCAACAGTAAGAGTGAAGTCCCTAATCATCATTGGATCCGTATTTAAGCGTGCCTCAATGCTCAGAAGTACGTACAAAACTGTTCCATTAAAAAACAATATATAACTCCACATTGCGATTAAAAATCATGACATCTTAGGAGAAGTTATTTTGAGTAAACCAGAGATTGACCCAAACCATATTGTCGTTTTTACTGGAGCAGGAATATCAGCGGATCAGCTAGCGACATTTACTGATGATAATGGACTGTGGTTGAAGTATCGGGTTGAAGAGGTTTCTTCTGCTCAGGCCTTAAAAGCGTACCCAGAAAAAGTTATCGATTTCTATAATTTCCGCAAACAGGAAGTGTTGTCAGCACACCCTAATCCAGCACACATTGCCATTGCCGAACTTGAAAAAAAATACCGGGTTAGTGTTGTAACCAGTAATGTGGATAATCTTCACGAACGAGCAGGCTCAACTCAGGTTTATCACGTTCACGGAAGTCTATTTGAGGCTCGGCATTTAGAGAGTGATGTTTCATTTAGCATCGGCGATAGGCTTTATTCGCTCGAGAATAATGAAAGGCCTCACGTCGTTTTATTTGGGGAGCAGGTTCCTAATCTTTATGAAGTAAAAAAACTATTTAAAACAGCATCTAAGGTTTTGATTGTTGGCACTTCCCTTACCGTAAAGCCTGTATGTAATCTTCCAAAATATGCACGCGGAAGAGCAGAAAAAATTCTAGTCTCTAAACATGTCAACAAACGACCTTATGGTTTTGAGTTCATCCCCTTAGATGCAATTATTGCTGTACCGCTGATAGTAAAACGCTGGCTTAATCAACATTAATGGCGACCAACTCGCTCCCCACCTACTTTAGCCAACATTGTTTCCACGATATCACTTGATGACCATTGGAAAGAAATGATGGATTTTTCGATTTTGAAAAATCCATGTGGCATCCCCTTGGAAATACCGTAATCATCCAGCATGGATGCAAAGACCCTATCCAACGCGATTTTTGATTCAAATGGCACATTCTCATCACCATCAACCAAACGCCACTTTTGGTAACTTGCATTTGAATAAGGAGGCTCTTGGCTACACGTACCAATAAAAATATATCCATTCATACTGGCAAGTGTTGGACAGATATCCAGTATCTCTTTGATAACACACGTTACCGATTTCATATCTGGCTCCGATTGGGGGTTCATTGATACTACTTAGAGATACGACATCTAACGGCTAAAACAATTCTAGAACCATGAATGACATTATATGACTCTGGTCAATATATCATAGCCGTTAGTCATGAATAATAGCGAAATTCCCTTCTAGGTTATGGTGTTACATGCAAGAAAATGATCCCGCAAACGAGCGCCGTCGCAAACGTGCAATTTTTAGAAATTTGTTTATGTTGGATAACCTTCCCACTTTCCCTGCTCGTGGTATGACCTTGTCCGAAATTCATACTTTACTGGAAGATGAAGGATTTGAACTGTCAACGAGGACAATTCAACGAGACCTTAAAATGCTTTCTGAATGGGCAAACCTAGGATATGAGGACGATGACCTAGGATATCGACGCTGGTTCAGAGATTTAAAAAAGCGAAATGTGCTCGATATTCTTCCCACGTCAGAAGCATTCATGCTGGTACTGTCGGAGCAGTTACTGCGGAGAGTATTACCGCTACATCAAAGTGACAAACTTGAAGCATGGTTAAATCAGGCCAATGTAACGCTATCCTCAAAACACCTCTATGCGAACTGGATGAAAAAAGTTCGGGTTGTCTCGGACAATTATCCCATCATCTACGATGAGCAGCACATTGACGAGCAATACCGAAAAATCATCTATGAGAGTGTACTTAATGAGAAAGTCATCTCTATTGGCTATCAGTCGAGTGAGGTGAGTGACATAAAATATTACACTCTTAATCCATTAGGTTTAATTATTAGGGAGCAAAGCCATTACCTTGTAGCCACTAAGGAAGAGTCACCAGAGGTGCCTCAGCTATTCCTTTTCCACAAAATAATATCTGTCCAAAAGGAGTATTTGGGTATTACTAAACCCAAATCTTTCACTCTTGATGAGTATTACGCCAAAAACCCAACAGGCTGGCTCTTAGAGGACACATTAACCACAGTAGAGCTAAAAGTTAAACATTACGCTCTGGATGTTGTTAAACACAATAAGCTTTCCATAGACCAACAGCTTGAACAGATAGATGAAACATGGTGGAAGGTGACTTTTACTTGTTACCCAACATACGATCTCATCGGTTGGATCCTTAAATTTGGTCAAGATGTCGTGTGTTTATCTCCTACTTCACTAAAACAATTTGTAGTCAAACGATTACGAGCCACTATTGAAAACTACGAGTAAGCATTATGGATAAAATAGTTAAATTAACCACATACATTTCATTGAATAACTTTAAAAATAAAAATCAGACTTTTATCTTTGATTGATTTTATATTTACACTTATTAAATCCGTTCTTAAAAAGGCATTTATGTAGAACGGTAATAACATCATGCATCATTTGCTCTATATAAGGAAAAAATTTTGAATCAACATAATTGCTTTTGGGACACTTCCTATGATACTGAAATTGAAAAATTAGGAACAATTAACAGACTTCCATGGGTAGGCAATGCTTACCGCGAACAGGAGATGAAGATACTTATTCTTGGTGAAAGTGTATACGATTGGAATCCGAAAGAGCCTGGACATATAGAAAAAATAAATAGCCCACTTAATCTTAGAATTCTTCATAAAAATCACGCTTTAGATTTCAAGCGTAACTCAAAATTTGTAAGGAATATTGAGAGAGCAATTTATGATAAAAGAAAGCCAACAGATGAAGAAAAAAATCATTTTGGAATTCTGTATCTTATCACAATCTTGTAACTCGAGTTTTAAAAAGTAAAAAGCATAGACCATCATATACTGATTATTACTCTGGATGGTGCGAATTCAATAAGTTAATTGATTTACTTGATGTAAATGAAGTTATTGTGTACGGATTAGAAAAAGAAAAAATCAAGTCTTTAATTGATTTTTCTGAACGAAACAACTTTACCCTTGAAATTGTAAAATTACCAGAGAAGGTGGGAAGATCTTACCCAAGAAGAATCATGATAAAAAAAGGAATAAAGGAAATTAAACTACTGTTTATTCGGCATCCAAGCTCATACTTCAGCTGGAAGAAATGGTCTCCAATCATAGCCCAGGAAATACATTACAAAAAGACTATATAGTGAGTAATTACTTTATTATCATGCTAAAACTACAATCACTGCGTTACAGTGCTGTAGTGTTAAAGGGTAAGGTGAAATAATGCAAACAGATAGAATAGCAGAAATCATTTATGAAACGGCAATATCGGAAGATAAAGAACTTTCACTTATTGCTAATCAAGGGATATTTCATATGCCAGAGTTGGCATTTGCTTATCAATGCGGCAAAGCAATTTTAAAAGAAGCTCATACAATCTTTGATGGTTTAAATGTTACTTGGATTAGAGAGGAAAATCTTGGTAATGGTGGCCCTACAGATCTTGTATTCAAACTGGAGAATGGAGACACCTTAGCAATAGAGTTCAAACTCAGGGATACAACAACTTCATACGAAAAGGACATAATTAAACTCTGTAAAATTACAAAACCAAATACATTAAAGATATTTTGCGCATTAATTGATGTTTTCGATTCAAAATTACCTGATGATGGGAGACAACGTTATATTGAGTCGTTGACTGGGTATAGGGTAATACCATTATTGAAAAAATCCTTTAGTACAAAACAAAATTGGTATAAATCTGATACATCCTGTGTCGTAGGAGTATGGTCCGTTTCTTTGTTGACATACTTCACCTCAATAAGCGATTTTACTCACTTAGCGAGATGTCCAAAAGTAGCGGATCAGAACAGTGAGCCTCCGTTGACAGAAGTAGCCAGTCGGCGCTCATCAAAGAGCTTTACCTAATAGCGTTAACAGGTTTCGCTCAACCCAAAAAGACTACAGGCGAACTTGATGGTAATGGAATGGTTTTGCCCCTTTTGCACTAACTCACGTCGGCGCGATGGCTTCACCACTTTTTTCGATAGTATCTTTGAGAATATCGGCTCTAAGACGTTCCAGCAAAAATAGCAGAAATAAATAAAATCATTTTAATATCATTAACTTAAAAACATTCACCAATCCAGATCAGATTGACTAAATAACTGTTCCAAATAGTAGATCACTATTTTCAGGGGATTCGGTTCGGTGTACGCATCGTAAGTTGAGTCTTATCACTTAAGGCATTGGCGCCAGATTACACAAATGTTTTGAAAAACATCGGTTCCGGCTAGATGTAGCAGTATTGGGATCAGTAATGTAGTGAATTTTACTGATGGATGCCAACACAAATTAGGAACAGTTAAATTAGCTATATTTAATTTATTTTTTATATTTTTATGCAAAATCTAAATTTAAACTATACTTAAAATTAATGTTCCACTGTTACACAGAGCTGTATATGAATTATTATATCTCTAATTATTTTTATAAATACCTTAAATTTCAGTACTACAATAAAAAGAAAAGATTCATATTACCTTATTACTTAATGTTTCTTTGCTTTATATCTTTCGATATTACCTCTACTCCTAATAAAATAATCAGAATTGCATCCCTTGATTACCCACCATTTATTTACCATGAGAACGGAAAAAATAAAGGCGTTCTTTTTGATATTATAACAGAGGCTTTTAGAAGGTTAGACTATATCGCGATTATAGATATTTACCCAGTAAAAAGAGGACTTGAGGATGTAAAATCTGGACATGTAGATGCATACTTTTCGTTAAAGAAAACACCAGAAAGAACAAAATATCTATTATTCTCAAACACTCCAATTATCTATCAGAAATTCGTTATTTTCACATTAAATGATAGTGATGTTTATTTTGATGGAAAAATAGAGACTCTAGGCCAGTTTAAAATTGGGATTCAATGCAATACGTCGTATGGAGCATCTATAGACAATGCAATAAATTTAGGAATATTAAACAAAATTGATTGCGGTCAAAATTCCGAGCAAAACATAAAGAAATTAATAGCTAAAAGAGTTGACCTGGTAATTAACAGTAGAGATGTTGGCCTTGCCACATTGAAAAAAATTGATGCAGATAACGTAGTGAAGCTAATAATGCCGGAAATTGACACAATAGGCAGTTATATTGCTTTTACTAAAGTAAGGGATTATACAGATCTATCTGATAAATTTGATAATGTTTTTAATGGTATGATTATTGATGGCACTATTGAAAGAATTAAGGAAAAATATGGAAGTAACATCGAACTAGGATATTAATTTATACTATTAAAGCTGCGCGTGAAGGGCTTTGTTTCCTAAATCAGTTGAACTAAAACCATAGCTGGTTATCTGATCGGCATAGCCTATCAACTCACCCATCAATCGTGTCAAAACCTCGCTATAAAACAACTAACTGGAAGCAATACAATCAAGCCTTAATCAATCGTGGCTCACTTACCTTCTGGATTGATGAGGACGCTATCGCCCAGTGGAAAGCTAAGGCTGAGCAACCAAGGAAAGGTCACCCACACGTATTTAGCGACTTAACCATTACCACCGCACTTATGGTTAAACGTGTTTTCTCTATGCCACTGCGAGCGTTACAAGGCTTTATCAACTCGGTGTTTAAACTGGCTGATATTCCGCTTTCGTGCCCACATTACACTTGTATCAGCAAACGAGTGAAAGCCGTCAAGATTGCTTTTAAAACCAAGACGCGTGGCACCATTT
>NZ_AKZL01000034.1:0-48936 GCF_000282755.1 Shewanella sp. POL2 | reverse complement strand
TATTGAACTCGCTGGTGCCCCCAATGTGAAATTTAAGCCTATTGAACTCGCTGGTGCCCCCAATGTGAAATTCAAGCCTGTTGAACTCGCTGGTGCCCCCAATGTGAAATTCAAGCCTGTTGAGCTTGCAGGTGCCCCAAATGTCAAATTCAAGCCTGTTCAGCTTGCAGGTGCTCCAAATGTCAAATTCATAAATATTGATCTTGCCTAATCTTCTGAACTAAGGAGAGAGATATGTTAAATTCAATCAAAAAAGCACTTGGTTTCGCAAAGCCTGTTCGTAAAAAAGTAAAATTACCAGAAGGCTTAAACCACCTTGAAGTGATCCCAGCAAAGGGTTGGTGGAATTAATTCCATCTAAATGTGGAAACATTATCGTTTAGATAGTCTAGAGCTACTCAGCTAGCGCGCGGCCTAGACCAATAAAAAAGGAGCATCAAGCTCCTTTTTTATTAGTCACATTTACGACAAATCATATCTATATTAAGCGGTTAGACTTCCGTCAGAACTCTGACACACTCTTCTTAGTGCAATACGCTTATGGGAGGAAAAGAGTGGAAATGCTAAGGGCCCTAGTATAAATCCCATTACAGCCCAATAGCTTACCGATAACCCAGCTCTAAAAGCCGCAATCCCAAAACACCACGAACAACTCACCGACAAGGCAGCAACTATATAAAACATCAATCCCACAGCAACCTCTTTAATCGACTAAGTCCTAATATTGAAAACCAAAAATAGCAGTTTGCTATACAAATGGACTCCGAGCGAGGCTACTTATAAGCATTAATCAACATCAGATATGCACATACGGTATAACAGCACAACTGCCGTAATAGGACGCAATAATACAAGATCCACCCAATAAATGTGAACGTTTTTTAGGCAAAACTTAGCCTTGAGGCAATAAAAAAGCGGCATAACATTGCCGCTTTTTTGACCAAAACTTCTAAGTGTTAGAAGAAGCGAGCTTTTTCTACCGCCATCGCCTTAAGGCGTGGGCAAGGCTCAAATCGATCGCCATATTGCGTTTGATAACGTTCAAGTATTTTGACTAAGTTATCCGCGCCTAAAGTATCGATATAATGGAATGGGCCACCCAAGAATGGTGGGAAACCGATGCCAAAGATAGCGCCGATATCACCATCGCGCGGTGAGGCAATAATACCTTCATCTAAGCAGCGCACAGCTTCATTGAGCATTTGCACTACACAGCGTTCCGCTACCGCGCTCATTTCTTTATCGACACCAGGCTTGATGCCTAATACGCCATACACACTTTCATCGACGGCTTTTTTCTTGCTGGCAACACCATACTGATAAAAACCTTTGCCGTTTTTACGACCCTTTCTATCGTCGCTTAACAGCTTGTCGAAAGCAGCTGGGGCTTTAAAACGTTCGCCAAGCTCTTTTTCAAGAATGGGAGAGATCTTAGCGCCCACATCAATACCGACTTCATCAAGCAAAGTGATAGGGCCAACGGGGAAACCAAACTTCACTAACGCTTTATCGAGATGTTCAACACTTTGCCCTTCTAGCAGCAATTGTGCGGCTTCGTTCATATAAAGCGCGAGGATGCGGTTAACATAAAACCCCGCACCATCTTGTACTACGATTGGTGTTTTACCCTGTTTACGGGCAAAGGCAACCGTGGTGGCAATGGTTTCTGGGGAGGTTTTGGCGTGGGAAATCACTTCCACCAGCGGCATTTTTTCTACTGGCGAGAAGTAATGTAAGCCAATCACATTTTCAGGACGGCTAGCCGCTTGTGCAATTTGACCAATGGGTAACGATGAGGTGTTAGACGCAAAAATCGTGTGCTCACCGCATTCACGCTCAATGTCTTTTACCATTTGATGTTTGAGCGCTAAATCCTCAAATACCGCTTCCACAACGATGTCGGCATCTTTAACGCCTTTATACTCAGTGGTTGTAGTCATCAGCGCCATTAAATTGTCGCGTGCAGCTGGCGTCATATGACGACGTTTAACACCTTTATCCAATAATTTATAGGCGTAGGAAAGCGCGTTGCTTAAGCCCTTTTCGTTAATGTCTTTTACCCGCGCAGGAATTTTAGCCTTAGTCGTCGTTACCGAAGCAATACCACCGCCCATCAAACCGCCCCCTAAGATCACGGCTTTTTTGACTTTACGTGGTGTTGCCCCTTCGGCGCCAGTTTCTTTCTTCATCTCTGTGGTGGCAAAGAAAATACTGCGTAGCGCCTCTGATTCTTTCGACACCACCAGCTCAGCAAAATGGCTGGCCTCCACCTCAAGCCCTTTTTGCATCCCCTTCGCCATACCTTGGCGCACACAATCGATAATTTTTGCCGGCGCAGGATAGTTACCTTGGGTTTTCTTAGCGACTTGCTTGGCGGCTTGATCGAAAATAATGTTACGACCAAACCCTGTGCCTTCGAGTAATTGATTGACCAGCGATTTTTTAACTGGTTTCGCCGTGCGCTTACCCGCAAGCGCCATTTCCACCGCGGTTTGAAGTAGAATCGTCTGTGGTACTACGTCGTTGACTAAGCCCATCTTTAACGCTTGTTTAGGACGAATTTGTTTGCCAGTCAACATCATATCTAGCGCAGTGGTAATGCCCACTAAACGAGGCAAACGCTGAGTACCGCCGCCACCGGGTAATAAACCGAGTTGCACTTCGGGTACGCCCAGCATGGTCTTGCCATCATCACTGCATACACGTTGATGACAGGCAAGCGCAAGCTCTAAACCGCCTCCTAAACAGGCGCCATGAATAGCTGCAACCACAGGGATATTTAAGGCTTCTAACTCGTTAAACACCACATGCCCTTGCTGGGATAAGGCTTTGGCATCGCCCGCCGTTTGGCAAGCATCGAGCATAGAGATATCAGCACCGGCAACAAATGAATCTTTTTTACCCGAAATCAGCACTAGGCCACGGATACTACTATCACGTTTAATCTCAGACAGGATCTCACTGATCTCAGGGCCAAACTCTGCCTTGAGGGTATTCATGGTTTCGCCGGGTACGTCCATCGTTAGAATGGCGATACCGTCTTCACGGCGGGTTAAATTAAATGTCTTTTCCATCGCCATTACTCCACTTCCACAATCATTGCAGCACCAAGACCACCCGCAGCACAGGCCGTTGCCAGACCCGTTCCGCCGCCACGACGTTTAAGTTCACGACAAACCTGAGTGATTAAACGCGTACCTGTAGCCGCAAATGGATGGCCATAGGCTAAGGAACCACCGAGCACGTTAAATTTGCTCATATCGATGTCGCCAATGGCGCGGTTGCGGCCAAGTTTTTCTTCGGCAAATTTTTTGGAGGCAAACATCTGCATATTCGCTAGGGTTTGCGCTGCAAAAGCTTCGTGCATTTCGATGAGGGTTAAATCCTCTAATTCCATGCCGGCGCGCTTTAATGCCAATGGCGTCGCATAAGATGGGCCCATTAGCATGTCTTGCCATACATCAATGGCGGTAAATGCGTAGCTCTTAATATAACCAATTGGTTGATAACCTAAGGCTTTAGCACGCCCTTCACTCATCAAAATGATCGCCGAGGCGCCATCGGTCAGCGGCGTACTGTTCGCTGCAGTCACACTGCCATGCTTTTTATCGAAAGCGGGACGCAGTTTGGCGTAAGAGCTTAAATCGGAGTTTTCACGAATATTATTATCGCGCTCAATAAACTGTTTGTAGGGTGGGACATGGGCCACCATCACTTCTTCACGCAGATGGCCTGAAGCCCAAGTTTCACTCGCCAGCGTGTGGGAGCGGTGCGCCAGCGCGTCTTGGTCGGCGCGGCTGATGTTGTAAGTCTTGGCCATTTGCTCGGCGGTTTGTCCCATGGACAAACCCGTTGAATACTCGGCAACGGCAGGTGGCACAGGCAATAAATCTTTAATGCCTAAACGGCGAAAAATCTGTAATTTTTGGCCAAATGTACGGGCTTTGTTCAGATCGACTAAAGCATGAGCAAGTTTTTTAGACACACCAATAGGTAATACAGAAGAGGAATCGGCGCCGCCAGCAATGCCGATGTCGATATTGCCGGTCATGATTGACTCGGCCACATTCACCGCGGATTGGAAACTGGTCGCACAGGCACGGGTCACGCTATAGGCATCGGTAGACACATCCATACCCGTTCCTAATACGATTTCACGGGCAATATTCGGTGCCGCAGGCATTTGTACCACCTGACCATACACGAGTTGCTCAATCAATTTAGGATCCAGTTCGCTACGAACAAGCAGTTCGTTAACCACCATTTTACCCATATCGAGCGCCGATACTCCGTGGAATGCGGTCGCCTGTTTCGCAAATGGCGTTCTTAAGCCCGCCACAATAGCGATACGCTCACCCTTTGCATTAGTTACCTGTTGTCTATCACTCATTTGTCACCCTCTTTATGTGCGCTATCGCTGAGAGATTTCAGGCGGCGCTATCGATTTCCATGTTTGCCCTGCTGTTTGGCACCAAAAAAGCCTAATAACAGGTCTGACCATTAAAGTGTGATCTGATTCTAACTTCTTGTCAGCAAGTTTTAAACACCTGTTTGTTTTTTTAACACTAGCCAAACCCTTAGGGAATTCTTTACCATATTCGTTGTCTTAAGCCCACACACGTATTTTCAATTGATATTTTCAACCTAAAAACGAGTAGCATCATGCCTTTGAGTCGCTTCCATGCATTACGCACTTACCTAAATAAGGTTGTTTTAGGGCAGCCAGTACTGACCGAAAATCTGCTCATTGCCCTCATCGCCAATGGCCATTTATTAGTAGAAGGTCCACCAGGACTTGCCAAAACCCGCGCGGTTAAAGCCCTTTGCGACGGAGTTGAAGGCGATTTTCACCGGATCCAATTTACCCCCGACTTGCTGCCTGCCGACTTAACAGGAACGGATATCTATCGCTCCCAAACCGGTACCTTTGAATTTGAAGCTGGTCCGATTTTCCATAACCTGATCCTCGCCGATGAAATCAACCGTGCCCCCGCTAAGGTGCAGTCGGCGTTATTAGAGGCTATGGCCGAAGGTCAAGTGACTGTGGGGAAAAATAGTTATAAATTGCCACCGTTATTTTTAGTGATGGCAACGCAAAACCCCTTGGAAAACGAAGGCACTTATCCGCTGCCTGAAGCTCAACTCGACCGTTTTTTAATGCACCTGAATTTGGATTACCCAAGTGGCGACACTGAGATCGAAATCTTGCGTCAATCCCGTAAGGAAGCACTCACCCACGAGTTGCCAACCACAGAGCCGATTGCTCAAGCGGATATTTTTGCCGCCCGTGATGAAGCAATGGAAATCTATCTAGCTGAGCCGCTAGAGAAATACATAGTCGAAATTATTATGGCAACCCGCCAACCCGCGCGTTACAGCGACGAACTGGCCAAATGGTTAGAGTACGGTGTGAGTCCTCGTGCGACGATTTCGCTTGAACGCTGCGCCCGCGCCAGAGCCTGGTTACACGAGCGCGATTTTGTCTCTCCCGAGGATATTCAAGCTGTTGCGCCCAATGTATTAAGGCACAGACTGCTGCTGAGCTATCAAGCGCAGGCCGAAGGGGTCAGCCGCGACCAAGTGATTAACCATATTTTGACTCAAGTCGCCGTGCCTTAGACCTGAACGCCATAAAACAGTCCCATAGCTATGTGTTCAGGTGGCGAACAAACTAACGTTAAGTTAAATAAATGGCTTTAAATGAGTGACTTTGAATGAATAACAGTGCGCTAAACGCATCCCTACATAATGATGTTGCACAACATGGCTTACCTCTTAATGGTTTGCCCTTGTTTGCCGACGGGTTGCATTTAACCGAGAAAGAACTGCTCGCCTGCCAGACCATAGCTCGGGCGATCCCAGAGCGTCACAGCCGGGCACGCGCCAATCTGGCAGGTCATCGCAGCAGTCTAATCAAAGGCCGCGGGATGGAATTTGCCGAAGTGCGCCATTATCAGCAAGGTGATGATGTCCGCACCATAGATTGGCGCGTCACCGCCCGCACTGGGCAAACCCACACCAAACTCTTTATCGAAGAGCGCGAGCGCCCTATTCTGCTGCTGCTCGATTTAAGCCAGAGTCTGTATTTTGGCTCGAGTTTGCTGTTACAGTCGGTTCAAGCGGGGCATCTGGCTACCACGCTTGGCTGGAACGCAATTAACCACGGCGACCGACTCGGCGCCTTAATCGCCTGCGAATCGGAGCACCTTGAATTAAAACCCCGCAGTCGCCGCCAAGGGATATTGCAGCTCATCTCAGGCCTGCGCCGAGTGCACGAGCAGCAACTCAATCAGCTCGGCAGTCATCCGCGCGATCCTGATCATATCCTGCGCGCCTGCCAGCGGTTGCAACGCATCGCTAAACCGGGCTCATTAATTTGGATCATCACCGATGGCAGCCATTTTACGCCGCAATGTATCGCGCCGCTGACAGAACTCAAACGCCACTGTGATATTGGCGCGTATTTGATAACAGACCCTTTGAGGCAAGGTAACCTGAATTTGCCTAAACAGTTCAGTTTACCCGTCCGAGATGGGGAGCAAGACTTAGTGTTGACTCGCCATAGCTATCAGGCGTGGCTTGCGCTGCAACACCAGCAACAGAATGACTTTATTACCATGATGCAAAAGCTTAGGGTACACACCCAATTTATCGATGCAGGCTTACCGCTTGCAGAGCAATTAGCATTGCTGCAGTAACCACATGGCAGAGAAGCAATTCAGTTGACAATGAACAGAAAGAATAAGTGAGTCCAAAGCGTGAACCCACAAACTTTACCGCCAGCCTCGGATAAGGCTGTAACGCCAAATCCCATGTTGGCGGATTTGCAGGATATTATTCTCCCCGATCCTATTGGTGCTTGGCCATGGGCCGTAGGCTATTGGTTAGTACTTGCTATCCTGCTGGTGCTAATCATCAGCGCGATCCTTTGGCTTAAAAAACGCGCCGCTTACTTAGCGCCGAAAAAAGCCGCCCAAGGTTTGTTTGCAGCACTTGACCCCAATTCAAGCCAGTACGCCTCGGAAGTCAATCAGCTATTAAAACGAACTGCACTGAGTTACTTACCAAGGGAAGAAATAGCGAAACTCGACGGCCCCGCTTGGGCAACTTGGTTAGATAGCCATTTGCCCGCAAAACAGCGCGGCCGCATTGGACCCTTATTGGAAAAGCGCCATCAGGCTAAACCACTAAACGCCGACGAGGCCCGTGAGTTACAGGCCCTCGCCCGCAGCTGGTTTGCCTCAAAAGCCAAATTAAGCGCACCGATAATGCACGCGGCTACAAACCCAAACCCGGCTACGTCAGCAGCATTAACACCGGCTCCAGCAAAGCCTGCGGAGGAGCAATGTTAACTTTAGCCTGGCCTTTTGCATTCATTTTACTGCCTTTACCTTTTATTTTTTGGCGTCGCCAATCAGTACATGCCGAAGGTGCGCGCCTGCAACTGCCCGGTATTAGTCAAACGGGCAAGGCCAATATCACTAGCCACAACCGCCAAAGCCGTAAACGCTATTGGTTAATGTGGTGCTTGTTAGTGCTTGCTATCGCCCGTCCACAATGGCTTGGTGATCCAATTGAGCTCCCTAGCCAAGGTCGCGATCTCATGCTGGCGGTGGATTTATCCGGCAGTATGCAGATTGAAGATATGGTGATCGACGGCAAAGTGGTCGACCGTTTTACCCTCATCCAACACGTGGTCAGTGAGTTTATTGAACGCCGCAAAGGCGATCGTATCGGTTTGATTCTATTTGCCGATCACGCCTATTTACAGGCACCACTGACTCAAGATAGACGTTCCGTTGCCCAGTTTTTAAAAGAGGCCCAAATCGGCCTCGTTGGTAAACAAACGGCGATCGGCGAATCGATTGCACTCGCGGTAAAACGTTTCGATAAAATGGATGAGAGTAACAGAGTATTGATTTTATTGACTGACGGTTCAAACAACGCCGGCAATATCGATCCTGAGCAAGCGGCCCAAATTGCCGCCAATCGTAAAGTGACGATTTATACCGTTGGCGTGGGCGCCGATGTCATGGAAAGACGCACCCTCTTTGGTCGTGAGCGCGTCAATCCGTCAATGGATTTGGATGAAAACCAACTGCAGCAGATTGCCGATGTCACCCACGGCCGCTATTTCCGCGCCCGTAATAGTCAGGAGTTAGAGCAGATTTATCAAGAAATCGATAAACTTGAACCCGTTAGCCGCGATCAACTCAGTTATCGCCCTCAAGCGGAGCTATTTTACTGGCCGCTCGCATTAGCACTGCTCACCAGTCTCTGGATTGCACTAGCGCAGTTACCGTTTTTTACTCGCGCTAAAACCCTTGTTTTATCAGCCACACCGCGGGGGAATGTCCGTTAATGAGCCTGCATTTTATTCGTCCTGAATGGTTACTCGCCCTATTGCCGTTAGGGATTATTTTATGGACGCTTTGGCGCCAGCATGCAACTAACAGTGCATGGAATCGTTATATTGCGCCACATTTGGCCAAAATATTAGTCACAGAAGGTGCGCAAAAGTCCCGCAGGCCGCTGTATATCTTGGCCTTTTCTTGGTTTATCGCCGTGTTAGCGTTAGCGGGACCCGCCCTCAATAAACAATCTTTGCCCGTCTTCGCCGCGGAGCAAGGCCGAGTGCTGGTGATGGATATGTCCGTCTCCATGTTTGCCACCGATTTGGCACCTAACCGTTTAACCCAAGCCAAGTTTAGGGCGACGGATTTATTACGCGGCCTAAAAGAAGGGGAAACCGGGCTCATCGCCTTCGCCGGCGATGCCTTTACCATAAGCCCCTTAACCCGCGATACGGGCACACTACTCAATTTATTACCCACCTTAAGCCCTGAGATTATGCCCGTGTTAGGGTCAAACTTAGCCGCCGCATTAACTCAAGCCAAAAACCTGCTGGCACAGGGTGGACATCTTCGTGGCGATATTATTGTGATGACGGATGGCATCACGCCTAAACAATTCGATGAGGCCAACTCAGCCTTATCAGGCAGCCAATATCGCCTCGCGATTATGGGATTTGGTAGCCCCCAAGGCGCACCAATTCGCTTACCCGATGGTCAACTACAACGAGATAGCAGTAATGAGGTTGTCGTCGCGAAAACCGACTTTGGCTTGCTGCAGAAATTAGCCGATAACCATAGTGGCACTATGATCCCCAATCGCGCCGATGGTGAGGATCTTGTCCAACTTCAACATTGGTTAAGCGATAGTGGTGATGCCAAAGCCACGGATCTCGATGGTGAAACCTGGCAGGATCTCGGCCCTTACCTCGCCTTATTCTTACTCATTCCTGCCCTGCTGAGCTTTAAGCAAGGTATGCTCGCCAACTGGCTGTTGATGGGATTAACTGGTTTATTATTCGGCGCATTGCCGCAAAACGCCCACGCCAGCGCCTGGGATTCGCTCTGGCACACCCAAGAGCAGCAAGCGATGCGGGCCTATCAAGCCGAAGATTATGCCAATGCCGCCCAAAAATTTGAAACGCCCCAATGGCAAGGCGCTGCGCAATATAAGGCAGGCAATTTCGAACAAGCGCTAAAAACCTTTGAGCAAGATAATTCAGCCAATGGGCTTTACAATCAAGGCAACGCGCTGATGCAAATGGGCAAACCCGATAAAGCTAAAGAACGGTACCAAGCAGCGCTCGACAAGCAACCCGATTTCCCACAGGCCAAGGCCAACCTTGAGTTAGCGGAAAAACTGCTGGATCAGCAACAATCCCAGCAAAATGCTGACAACCAAGATCAGCAGTCTCAGGGCGACCAAAACCAACAGGGACAGAACCAAAACGATCAGCAGCAAGGACAAAACCAGCAGCAAGATCAGCAATCCTCGCAAAACGACCAAGCTCAAGAGCAGTCTCAAGAGCAACAGTCCCAACAGCAAAATAATACCGACCAAGCGGACGAAAAACCGTCGCAGGATCAAGACACCTCATCCGAGCAGCAGGATAATGCTGAGCCAGGCGCGCAGGATAAACAGCAAGATGCTGATAAAGCACAACGAGATCAGCAAGAAGCTAAAAATGAACAACAGCAGGCACAGCAAGAAGCCAATCAGCAAAATGGCGCCGATAACAATGCTGAAGATAATGCAGAAGAGCAAGCCAGCAACGAAGCCCAAATGCAGGCAAAGGTTGCGGATGATAAGTCCAACACTGAGCAAGAACAGCAACAAGCCCTAGCGCAAAAAGCGGATAAAGAGAAACAGTCGCAGGCAGATAAAGACACTGAAACCGCCATCAGTGAAACACTAGAAGCCCCGCCCAGTAACAGTGAACCTTTGCCCGCGGAGATGCAGCGAGCACTGCGAGGCGTGAGTGAAGATCCGCAGGTGTTGCTGCGAAACAAGATGCAACTCGAATATCAAAAACGCCGTCAAAATGGCCAAATATCAAGGGATAACGAACAG
Organism: Shewanella sp. POL2; assembly: GCF_000282755.1. Classification (NCBI taxonomy): domain Bacteria; kingdom Pseudomonadati; phylum Pseudomonadota; class Gammaproteobacteria; order Alteromonadales; family Shewanellaceae; genus Shewanella; species Shewanella sp. POL2. The sequence goes on along the minus strand of NZ_AKZL01000034.1, from coordinate 38,514 downwards.
TGGTAATCAGACAATTTTTTATCCTCCTCATTCTTTGCATCGCGGTTATCAATCCCGCCTTTGCCCTGAGCAAACTCGAGGCGTCGGTCGATCGCAATCCAGTAATGGAGGGAGAGTACTTTGTGCTCAATGTCAGTGCCGACGATGAGGTCGACACAGGTAAACTCGACACCTCCATCCTGCTAAAGGATTTTATTGTGGGTCGCACCAGCGTGAGCCGCAGCACTCAGATCATGAACTTTGACGCGGTTAAAGAAACCCGCTGGCAAGTGCTGCTAGCGCCAAAGCAAAAGGGTCAACTGACCATTCCATCCTTTAGTATTGATGGCGTCAGCTCCGCCGAAATTCCCCTCAAAGTAGTCGAAGCCGGTGCGCAACCTGAGCAGGCTAAGAATCTGTTTATCGATGCTAAGGTATTGAGTGATGAGGCCTACGTCGGCCAGCTTATCACCTATAAAGTGAAGCTCTACCTTGCGGTCGAACTGCAACGCGGAGTGCTTAATGCTCCCGTTATCGAAGGCGCGCAGATTAAGCAAATTGGCGAAGATAAAGACGGCTCGGAGATCATCGATGGCCGTCGTTACCGCGTCATTGAGCGCACCTATGGCATCATTCCCGATTTGCCCGGCCAAGTGAACATTAAAGGCGCCACCTTTTCTGGTGATGTATTAGTAGAATCACAACGCCGCGGTGGCATGTTTGGCTTTAATGAAAGCCGTCCTATGCAAGCAGGTGCGCCGTCCTTAAGCATTCAAGTAAATCCGGCCCCAGCAAGCTTCCAGGGGCAATGGCTTGTAGCCGACTTGGTAGTATTAAAAGAGAGTTTTCCTGAGGATGTAAAAGAGTTTACTGTTGGTAGTCCCATTACCCGCACAATCACCTTGTTGGCATCCAATGCCGATGAGAATAGTCTACCGGATATTGTGCAAGGGCTGCCGCCAGAGCTCAAATCCTATCCCGAAAAACCCCAGCGCCAGAGCTTTGTGCGTGACGCGCAGATAGTGTCCCAATACAGTATTACCTCAGCGATTGTGCCCAGTAAAGCAGGCACTTTTACCTTACCTGAAGTGAAAGTACCTTGGTGGAATCCACATCTTAAACGCCAAGAAATCGCGACCCTGCCCGCTCGCACTATTGAAGTAAAAGGTGGCGCCGTGGTCGATACGCCCATCGAACCCAACTGGCAAGCAAATACCAGCACCCGCAATGAAGGTAGTTGGAGCGCCAATCTGTTTGCCCTGCTATGGCTAGTAACATTGATTGCATGGGGCGTGACCTTGGTTGCTTGGCGCCGTGCACTTAAGCGCCAAACACCTGTTAACACTCAGGTTCAACCTCAACCACTCGTCCTTGGCAATGGTCTTAAAGGCTTGGAGCAGGCCTGCGCTAGAGGTCATGTCAGCGATATTTTGCAGCAATTACAGCAATACTTTAGTGAGCAGGCCGCTCGCCCTATGACGCTCGATAAAATTGCCGCGCAATCGAATGAATTAGCAGAGGCTATTCGCCAATTACAAGCATTGGCCTACGGCGGAAAAGCCAATAGCGGTACACAACTGGCTGACGCGGTAAAAGCATTGTTAAGCGCGGTAAAAAGCGGCAATCTAAAAACCATGGTGCAGCCATCTACGCCATTACGGCCGCTAAATCCAAACGGCTAATCCTAAACGGCGCGACGGCTTACTCGAATGAATAAGGTGTAATATTTTGAATCGTAAAATAAAAGAAAAAATCAAAAAAATGTTTACTAACTGGCGAAAGAAATCCGTTGAGCCTGCGGTCTCTTCTGACATGCTGAGTAAACAACGACGATATAACAGCCTAGTCAAGGCGCTGCACGCCGATATTTTCCGTTATGCCTTTTGGTTGTGCGGTGACAAGCCGGTTGCTGAAGATATAACCCAAGAAACCTTCTTGCGGGCGTGGCGCTCTTTAGATTCCCTTCAGGATGATAAAGCGGCGAAGGCTTGGCTAATCACGATTTTAAGACGTGAAAATGCCCGTCGATTCGAGCGCAAACAATTTGATTACGCCGATGTCGAACAAGACAGCTTAGAAGATCACATGGCCTCCAGCACTGAAGAGCAAACCGAGCAGTACTGGTTGAGAAGGCAAATCGCTAAGCTGGATATCGAATATCGAGAGCCATTACTACTGCAATTGATTGGTGGTTTTAGTGGGGATGAAATCGCCGAACTGTTGGAACTGAATCGTAACACAGTAATGACGCGCTTATTTCGGGCGAGGAACCAATTGAAAGAATTACTTGAGAAAACAGAGGTAAGAGGTCAATCCAATGGATGAGCTTAAATTTAGACGTCAAGCTTATGAAGATCCTCATAATCAAGACCCAGAGTTTCTTGAGCAAATGCGTGCCAAACCTGAGCATCAGGCCCTTGTTTCTGAGCTTAAACGCTTCGATGCTAAACTCAACCAAGCCTTAAAAGTGGAAGTACCGGAAGACTTAGCCGATAAACTCATCCTACGCCAACAACTACAACAACACCACAAACAGCGCCGTCAAACGGGTTTTTTAGTGGCGATGGCTGCCTCTATAGCCTTTATCGTGGGCATCAGTTTTAGCCTGCTACGTTTAGGTCCGGTGGATTTAGCTGAGCATGCATTAGCCCATGTCTACCATGAAGGAGTGGCGTTGCAGGTTGATCAGAATGTCAATTTCAGCCAAGTGAATGCGCAGCTTGCCTCGATGAAAAACCTTCAAAATGCAAAATTTATCGAACAACCAGGCAAAGTTTACTACACCTCTTACTGTGATTTTCAAGGTGTTAAGAGTCTGCATTTAGTTTTACAAGCAGAAAAAGGCAAAGTCACACTGTTTATTGTGCCGATTGAAAAACGCATGGTGCTGGATAACACCTTTGCCGATGGCAAATATAAAGGAATGGGATTTGAAACCCGCGATGCTTATATTTTGCTTGTGGGTGAGGATCAAGCAGACCTTAGCTTTGTAAAAGACGAAATCAACAATACCTTTATCTAACCAACTAATATATAAACCTTTCTTAAATCCACCTCCGATATTTTTTCACGATCGGAGGTCGGATTTCGATCACATCTCCATCTACTAATGGGTTCTTGCTCAAACATCTGGTAGCATGCTTGCCACTTTTAATAATAACAAGATGGGATAAAAACAATATGACGATTGAAACCCCAATTTTAATCACATTTGTTGGCTATTTAGTATTGATGATGGGCATCGGATTTTGGGCTTACCGTGCTACCGATACTGTGGATGATTATATTTTAGGTGGCCGCAAAATGGGCCCCGCCGTAACCGCACTCAGCGTTGGCGCCTCCGATATGTCAGGTTGGTTACTGTTAGGCTTACCCGGCGCGGTATATTTAGGTGGTTTAGGTGAAGCGTGGATTGGTATTGGCTTAGTGATAGGTGCTTGGCTAAACTGGTTATTTGTAGCAAAACGCTTACGCATTTATACCCAATTAGCAGATAACGCCCTCACTCTACCTGACTTTTTCGAGAAACGCTTTCACGATAAACAGGGCTATCTCAAGCTGGTTTCCGCGATCACTATTCTAGTGTTTTTTACCTTTTACGCTTCCTCAGGCATGGTGGGCGGTGCCATTCTGTTCGAAAAAGTCTTTGGCTTAGATTACAACGTAGCCTTGGTAATAGGCTCAGCCATTATCGTAGGTTATACCTTTATTGGCGGTTTTTTTGCCGTGAGTTGGACCGACTTCTTTCAGGGCTGTTTGATGTTAATTGCCCTGCTGATCATTCCGTTTGCGGTATTTTCTCATCCCGAGAGTCATGCAGGCATTGAATCTATCGATCCTGCCATGCTGGCATTAATCAGCGATAAAACTACCGTGATTGGTTTGTTATCACTCTTGGCTTGGGGACTAGGTTATTTTGGTCAGCCACATATTTTGTCGCGCTTTATGGCGATCGGTAGTGCCGATGCGCTGCCTGTGTCACGCCGTATTGCCATGAGCTGGATGATTTTATCCCTGCTCGGTGCACTAGCGACAGGCTTGGCGGGATCATTGTATTTTGCCAATGAACCACTCGCAAATGCCGAAACTGTCTTCATTCACTTAGCTCAGGCGGCATTTAATCCTTGGATAGGAGGCTTACTGATTGCGGCCATTTTATCGGCCATTATGAGTACCATTGATTCTCAATTATTGGTGTGTTCGAGTGTGATTACCGAAGACTTTTACCGCAAATGGTTACGCCCTAAAGCAGATGATCGTGAACTTATGATGGTTGGTCGCATGGGCGTACTTGCAATTGCAGTGATTGCTGGTGTTATCGCCTTGAATCCTGAAAGCAGTGTATTAAACCTGGTGAGTTATGCGTGGGCGGGATTTGGTGCGGCCTTCGGCCCAGTTGTGCTTTTGTCGCTGTTTTGGAAGCACTATAGCCGTAATGGCGCTATCGCAACGATTATCGTCGGTGCGTTAACCGTGGTATTTTGGAAGCAACTTTCTGGCGGTATTTTTGACTTATATGAAATTTTGCCCGGATTTATGTTTGCCATTATCGCCGGTGTAATTGTGAGTAAACTCACTCGACCAAGCGATGAAATCACCGCCGAATTTGAGCAATTTAAGTCAGCGTTATAACCGCCGAATATCGCTTCTTCTTGTAAAAAGCGTACAAGTGTACGCTTTTTACAATTTGTATAATTTTATTAACCTTCGCCTCATTACAAAGTATTAACCTCAATTAAAACCACCTCACCAATTAAAAGTCATAGATACCAAGCATCTGGCCAGACCATTCGTTCAAGCTAAAGTACAACCTAGTTTTAATTAACTGAAATTTAACAAATTTAAAATCTGGTCGGACTTGTTGAGATTACACACAATCCCTAACATGCCGAAGACTATAAAAGGATTTGCGCGTTGTTCTGGTAACTAGGACCGAACAAAATCCAATATCAAAATAATGAGAGAATAATAATGAAATCATTCAACAAGACGTTGCTTGCTGTTGCTGTTGCATTGGCGAGCTCACAGACTTTCGCTTCGGGTTTCCAATTAAACAGTCAATCGGCCACTGGTATGGGTCGTGCTTTTGCAGGTGATGCTGTTATTGCTGACAACGCTTCAGTGTTATCGCGTAACCCCGCAGCGATGGCATTATTTGATAAAGATGCGATCTCTTTCGGCTTAACCTATGCCGATATTACTGTTGACGTTAAAGACGTTAACTTTGCCGGTGGCGCCTATGACTTAGGCAGCATCGATGATGCGGGTAGCTCTAAAGTTATCCCAAACATTTTCTACATCCACCCAATCGACGATAAGTTAGCCGTAGGTTTTGCGGCATTCTCTAACTTCGGCACAGGTACCGATGCCAGCTCACTTTCGAAGAGTTTGCCAGCAGGCTCACCAGCACCTTATGACCTACTTGGTGAAACTGAAGTTACTACAGTTAACTTTAACGCCAGCGTGTCATACCGCATCAACGATATGTTCAGTATCGGTGCGGGTGTAGATGCCGTCTATGGTGAAGGTCGTTTAACCCGTAATATGGGCACCACGCCTCTGGTTGACGTAGACGCAGACGGCTGGGCATTTGGTGGTATTGTGGGTGCCACTGTTGAGTTAGATAAAGATAACCGTTTCGGTATCAGCTACCGTTTCAGCCCAACGGTCAATGTTGAAGGGGATATCAACACCATCACCTCAACAACAATACCTGGTGTGGGTACGGTTCCTGTTACGACCAGTTTTGATAGTTTAGATGTACCGCTAGCAGATATTTTCCAAGTTGCGGGCTTCCATCAAATTACGCCTAAATTTGCGCTGCACTATACCGCGCAATACAGTAAGTGGGGCAACTTTGATCAAATCACAGCTAAAGACGGTACAGCAACAATTGCAGCTGTAGGCGCCACTAAAAGCGTAGGTGATATCGCCCTTAAAGAATACCAATGGAAAGATTCATGGTTATTCAGCTTAGGTGGTACTTACACCATCAACGAACAATTTACCGTTCGTGCGGGTTATATGCATGACCAAGGCGTTGTAGACGAGATTAGTTCGATTTCATTCCCAGACTCTGACCGTAACTGGTACACAGCAGGTATGAGCTACCACATCAATCCACAAAACACCCTTGACTTTGGTATTGCCTTTATTAAGGGTGAAGAAGTTCACCTGATTGAAAACAGCGCAATCACAGGCCCTGTGAACGCGGTAACTGAATCAAGCGGTATGTACTACTCAGTACAGTACAGCTACCAGTTCTAAGCTGTTTCGAACACAAAAAAGCCGCATTTTTGCGGCTTTTTTGTATCTTGCGTATTTATTGCCTAAAGTTAATCCATATTCCTCTCACTCTATAACCCTTATGGCAAAAGTCATTGGACTTGGTGGTATTTTCTTCAAAAGTACCGATCCCGTTGCCTTAGCAACCTGGTATAAAACTCACCTTGAGATCCCTATTGAAAACTGGGGAGGCGCGGCGTTCTATCATAGTGATAAATCCATCCCGAGTTACCATGTATGGACACCGTTTGACGATAACACGACCTATTTTGCCCCCACTAATAAAAGCTTTATGGTGAACTTTATCGTGGACGATCTTGAGCAAGCCCTACTTCAAGTCACGCAGGGTGGCGGCGAGCAAATCGGCGATATTGAAGACTCTGAATTCGGCCGTTTCGGCTGGTTTATTGACCCCGATGGTAATAAAGTCGAATTGTGGCAACCTAGTGCAATCCCACCAATGAGCTAACAGATTAACTTACAAGCCACTTTTACGACAGCATGAATGCTAATCCTGAATAACACCTGAGCATTTAGTATAAAGTTGAATGTGTTAGGCATTTGCCTATGCACAAAGCTAGCTAATTGAAGTAAGGTATCTGAAGGAATTCTATCAAGAGAGTCTGTTATGCAACGCAATTATCTACTTCCCACCATCGTGCTCGGTGGTTTTTTATGTGCAGGCATGGTTTATGTTGGACAAAGCGCCAGCTCAGCATTATTAGAGATGAAAGCCTTAGAGCGCACAGTCACGGTTAAAGGCTTGGCCGAAAAAGAAGTCAAAGCCAATATCGCTATCTGGCCGATTAACTTTACTGAGGTCGACAACAACCTCGCTAAACTTTATGAAACTGTTCAGCAAAAAACCGATAGAGTCGTCGCCTTCCTTAAAGAAAGTGGATTTAGCGACAGTGAGATTACGGTGTCATTGCCATCCATCGAAGACCGTCAGGCCCAAGGCTATGTCGACCCCAATGTCAGGTATCGTTACTCGGCTAAGATTAATCTCTCTGTCTATACCTCACAAATTGATCTCATGCTAAGCACCCGTAAGCAAATGATAAACTTAGTTAAAGAAGGCATTGCTATCGCCAGCCAAGACTATGAAAACCGCACTGAGTTTTTATTTACGGCGCTCAATGATGTCAAACCGACCATGGTGCAGGAAGCAACGCAAAATGCGCGGGAAGTGGCCGAAAAGTTTGCTAAGGACTCACAATCGCGTCTGGGTAAGATTAAGAGTGCCAGCCAAGGCCAGTTCACGATTTCCGATCGTGACAGCAGCACGCCTTATATAAAACAAATTCGCATTGTTTCAACTCTGACCTATTATTTAAACGACTGATATTTAAGCCGCTCTGATTGCGGCTTAAAAATGATGACGATGGCGATTGATGTATGGGAAGATTCATTCGCCTTTTCCCCTATATTAGTAAAATCGATTACATTAATTTTTTCTAATAAATATTGATTGCCTATTGAAACCAACTCCATTAGAATTTACTCATGAATTATTTTTGGGATGATTTAGTATGGCTGCAATCTCACGTACTCTGTTCACATTATTAGCATTTTCTGCCTTTACAGCGCAGGCATCTTCTTTAGAAACCCTCGAAGTAATAAGCAAGCCCTACGCGAATTGGGTGACTTTAGATGCCAATATTGAGGCTGTAAAAGCGGCAACTGTATCAGCACAAACCTCAGGGCGAATTGTTAAGCTCAACTACGATGTCAATGATGTCGTACCTGAAGGTGCGGCCTTACTCGAGATCACCAGTAAAGAGCAAGGCGCTGAACTGGCAAGCTATGAGGCCGATCTCGCCAAAGCCACCGCGCTAAACGTGGAGGCGCAGGCCCAATATAAACGCTATAAAGAACTCTTCCCCCAAGGCGCGATTTCGAAAGGCGCTATGGATGAAGCGACCGCCAATGCCAAGGCCGCCGAACAAGCCGTGAGTGCGGCTAAGGCCCGAGTTATCAAGGCAACTGAGTCGCTTAAATATACTGTAGTATCGGCCCCATTTAGCGGGATTGTTACCGAGCGTTTAGTTGAGTTGGGTGAAACCGTGAGTGTCGGTCAACCGCTACTGTCCGGTTTTTCACCCAGCCAAATGCGCGCCATCACCCAAGTGCCGCAGCGCTATATTCAACAGCTAAAAAGTGCCCCCGAATTTATAGTCCGCTTAAATGATGGTCGTGAAATCCTCTCTAAGGATCTCACCATCTTTAGTTTTGCCGATCCCGTTAGCCATAGCTATCAAGTGCGGATTAACCTGCCAAAAGATGAACCCAACTTGCAACCCGGAACTTGGGCCAAGGCACTATTTAAAAATGGCGAGCGAGAAAAAATCCAACTACCGACTTCAGCGCTAATCACCATGAATGAACTCAGTAGCGTTTACCTGAAAAAAGGTGAGCAATTTGTGCTTACTCAGGTACGAGTATCAGAACCTGTCAATGGTGAAGTAGAAATACTCGCAGGACTTAAATCCGGAGATATTATCGCCATGGATGCTTACCAAGTGTTGCTTGAGCAAAAGCAATAAATTCCCTAGCGATATCAATTTGATGAGGTTGTTGAATGAAACACGCTACTGAATCTTCGACGTCACTTGGCATTTCTGGTCGAATTGCGGCGGCCTTCCAAAACAGTGCCATCACGCCACTGCTGGCGCTGTTAGGCTTGTTGCTCGGCTTATTTGCCATTTTAGTGACCCCCAAGGAAGAAGAACCGCAGATTGACGTCACTTTTGCCGACGTCTTTATCCCCTTTCCTGGCGCCACTCCGGTCGAAGTTGAAAACTTAGTCACCCTGCCCGCCGAGCAAGTGATCTCTGAAATCAAAGGGATAGACACGCTCTATTCTTTCTCCCAACCCGATGGCGCCATGATCATTGTGATCTTTAAAGTCGGCGTAACCCGCAATGATGCCATAGTGAGTCTGTACAACCAGATTTATTCCAATATGGATAAACTGCCGCAAGGGGCGGGAGTGGGTGAACCATTGATTAAACCACGCGGTATCGATGATGTGCCTATTGTTAGCCTGACCTTATGGTCCAAGGATAAACAGGTATCTGCCGAACAATTGACCCATGTTGCGCAAGGGTTAGAAACCGAAATCAAGCGTATCCCGGGCACGCGGGAGATATACACCGTCGGCCAACATGAGATAGTGGCCAATGTACGCATCGATCCCGCCAAAATGAATAGCTTTAATCTCACCTACGACAAGTTGAGACAGAGCCTGAATGACAATAATCACATCTCGATGCCAGCATCTTTAGTGCAAGGTAATCAAGAGATTAAGGTTCAGGCAGGTCAGTTTTTACAATCTATCGATGATGTAAAACAGCTCGTGGTAAGTATTTCACAGGATAAACAGGGTAAACCCATCCCCGTTTATTTGGCTGACATTGCCGACATCAGTTTAAAGAGTGATATTCCCACTCAAAGCGTTTGGCACAGTGACAAGACAGATATTTACCCTGCGGTGACGATTGCCATAGGTAAGCAACCGGGGCAAAACGCCGTTGATATCGCCGATGCAACGATTGATCGCATTGCTAAGGTCAAGAATGTGTTGATCCCCAGCAATGTCGAAGTGACTGTTTCGCGCAACTATGGTGAGACGGCGGCGGATAAATCTAACACCCTTATTCTTAAGCTGATTTTTGCCACCAGCGCCGTTGTCGTATTGGTATTTTTAACCATGGGCGCCCGCGAGTCCTTAGTGGTCGGTGTCGCCATTATTATCACCTTGGCGATCACTCTATTCGCCTCATGGGCGTGGGGATTTACCCTCAACAGAGTGTCACTCTTCGCGCTGATTTTCTCCATCGGGATCTTGGTCGACGATGCCATTGTGGTAGTGGAAAACATTCACAGGCATATGGCGCTGGGTAAAAAATCCTTTAGTGAACTCATCCCCGTTGCGGTGGATGAAGTCGGCGGCCCGACGATTCTCGCCACCTTTACGGTTATCGCCGCTCTGCTGCCCATGGCATTTGTGTCAGGATTAATGGGCCCATACATGAGCCCGATTCCCATCAACGCCAGTATGGGCATGCTGATCTCCCTTGTGGTTGCCTTTGTGGTCACGCCCTGGCTAAGCCGTAAGCTGCTCAAACACCATAGTGGCCCAGCGACCGAAACTGTCCACAGCGACGATGCCGTGATAAATGAAAGTAAAATGGTGCGCCTGTTTACCCGTCTAATTGGCCCCTTCCTATTAGGTAAAGGCGCCCGTAAAGCACGGATTGGACTCGCTGCGGGTGTATTTGTCTTGATCGGTATCGCCGTGGCCTTGCCCATAGGTCAGCTCGTGGTGTTAAAGATGCTGCCCTTCGATAATAAGTCAGAGTTCCAAGTCATGGTGGACATGCCAGAAGGCACACCAGTGGAACAAACCCAGCGCGTACTTCAGGATTTAAGTCGTTACCTTGCCACTGTGCCTGAGGTGGAACATTTGCAGCTGTATGCTGGCACCAATGCGCCAATGAACTTTAACGGCTTAGTGCGTCACTATTTCCTGCGTAATAGCCAAGAACTAGGCGATATTCAGGTCAATTTAGTCGATAAAAAGCATCGCAAACGCGATAGCCATAGCATTGCACTCTCAGTGAGAGAGGAACTACAGCAAATAGGTGCGCCATATCAAGCCAATATAAAAGTGGTTGAAGTACCACCAGGCCCACCAGTCTGGTCGCCGATTGTGGCCGAAGTCTATGGCCCAAGTCCTGCGATTCGTGAACAAGCAGCTTATGATCTGCAGTCACTGTTCCGTGAGACTCAAGATGTGGTCGATATTGATATCTTCTTACCCGCAGCACAGCAAAAATGGCAGGTGATGATCGACCGCTCGAAAGCTAGCCTGATGGCGGTGCCCTATAGCAATATCGTTGATTTAATTGCGACCTCAGTGGGCGGTAAGGATGTAAGCTACTTGCATATTGCTCAGCAAAAACACCCCGTGCCTATCCGCCTGCAACTGCAAGAAGGGGCGAAAATCGATTTAGAGCAAGTGCTAAACATGAAGTTACAAAGCCAAACTGGGCAATCCGTGCCCGTGTCTGAGCTGGTGACCATCAAGCGCGGAAAAATCGATGCCCCTATTATCCATAAGAATATGATCCCTATGGTGATGGTGGTTGCCGATATGGCAGGCCCGCTCGACAGTCCGCTCTATGGCATGTTTGACATGGCAGGCAAAATCGACGGCGACGGTGGCTTAGGTTTCGATCAGCATTATATCCACCAACCAACAGGCTTAGACTCAGTGGCCGTACTTTGGGACGGGGAATGGAAGATCACCTATGAAACTTTTAGAGATATGGGTATCGCCTATGCCGTGGGCATGATTGCAATTTACTTATTGGTCGTCGCCCAATTTAGATCCTATCTCGTGCCACTTATCATTATGGCGCCCATCCCACTGACGGTGATTGGAGTGATGCCGGGTCATGCCCTGCTTGGTGCACAATTTACCGCCACCTCGATGATTGGCATGATTGCCTTAGCGGGGATTATTGTCCGTAACTCGATATTATTAGTGGATTTTATCAATCAGGAAACCGCCTCAGGTGTGCCCTTTGAGCGCGCTGTCATCCACTCGGGCGCCGTGCGGGCCAAGCCGATTATGCTGACCGCTTTAGCGGCCATGATTGGCGCCCTGTTTATCTTGGACGACCCAATCTTCAACGGGCTTGCGATCAGTCTGATTTTCGGGATTTTTATCTCGACCTTACTGACCCTAATCGTGATCCCTGTGCTTTACTACGCGGCGATGAAAAATCGCATAAACTTAACTCAAACAGCCGATTAACCCACAATAGGCAGCCATCGCGCTGCCTCTAGGAGCAAGCTATGTCACTCGAACGCAGCATTATGGCCTTTGCCGGATTTATGGTGTTACTGTCTTTGGTATTAACCGCTTTTGTTCACCATAACTTTTTGTGGTTAACCGCCTTCGTAGGCGCTAACCTATTCCAAAGCGCTTTCACGGGTTTTTGCCCAGCGGCAATGGTATTACGCAAACTCGGCATCAAATCCGAAGCTGAAATCGCTAAACAACGTTAATGCAGATTTGCAAAGGAGAAAGTCAGTGTTTAACAAGTTACTGTTTGGCAGTAAAAAATTACTTGGAGTAGCCCTATTGAGTCTTTTGTCACTCTCCATAGTACCTCATGCAGCAAATGCGGCAGATCAACAGCCTCAAGTAGCATGGGAGAAAATCGCTGCTGGGGCCATGGTGCTTGATGTTCGCACCCCTGAGGAATTTGCCGCGGGCCATTTAGCCAATGCGGTTAATATTCCCTTTGAGCAAGTCGCCGCAGAATTCGCTAAACGCGGTATCGCCAAAGATGCGCCAGTGGTGTTGTATTGCCGCAGCGGTCGACGCAGCAGTATCGCGACCGAAGCCTTAGTCGCGGCGGGTTACACTCAAACCTATAACGGTGGCGGTTATCAGACCTTAGCCGACGCTCAGCCTAAAACAGAGTAACTTGCTGTTTCGATTCACGATGGAAAAGCGCCTGTTGGCGCTTTTTTATATTTCTGCCGAGATTCATGTATCTCACCCACCACTCACTAGTCGATTATCCTGTTGCGCTCATGCATAAAAGCCAATAAATTGGCAAATGCCAAACCGCCGACGCATTAACTCAATAAAATTGCATAATCAATCACTTGAATTAAACTCAATATCAAACACCGAAAAACACTACAGATTTCTCACATTTTAATTCCAAAAAATTATAAATTTAAATTTCAATAATTTATACAACTACCTCAGCCCATTATTCGCTGTTAAAGCCGCTAGAATTCACTTTTACTTATTCACCTTTTCCACATAAATAAACATAAATAGTGCCAACACATTCGTTATAAGTTGTAACAATTGATTATTTATTCAATAAATTCGTTTATTACCTCAGTCAATTTTACCAACCGCCATACCATTAACATTTAATTTACAAATACTTACACGAAAGATAAATTCACTAACCGAGTAGCATCTGAGTCGTAGTTATTCTTTAAAAGCACAAAATAATAATGATTAACTCTAAATTGAACATGGAAGAAAAACATGACAATCAACCGAACCACTAAAATAGCCCTGAGTTTATCCAGCTTAGCTATTGCAATTTCAGCAAGTGTTCATGCTGCCCCCGACGTACCGGGTTTCAACGCGGCGATGCAAGCACAGACCTCTCCTTTACCTAAGCGCTATATCGTTAAATTTAAAAATGCCGATGCTCCCGCTCTGATGTCTGTCGATAGTGCTCAAGTCAGCGACCAATTGCCCACCACCATGAACTACCAGCCTCAAGTGGCTGAAATTAGCGCCCAGCACAGTGTGCTGAACAAGGCGCAAGCCAAAGAAATGAAGCGTATCGGCCGCAGTAACAGCTACTCAGTTAAGCTGGATAACAATGGCATTAAGGCATTAAGAGCCCGCGCCGATGTGGAATATGTGGAAGAAGACATGCCACGCCGCTTTTTAAGTGAAACAACCCCTTGGGGGCAAACCTTTGTGGGTGCGACCCAATTAAGCGATAGCCAAGCGGGTAACCGCACCATCTGTATTATCGACTCAGGTTATGACCGTGGTCACAGCGACTTAAGCGGTAACAATGTCACAGGTACCAATAACTCCGGCACCGGTAATTGGTTTGAACCTGGCAATAACAATGCCCATGGTACCCACGTTGCCGGTACTATCGCAGCGATCGCCAACAACGACGGCGTTATTGGCGTGATGCCAAATCAAAATGCCAATATCCATGTGATTAAAGTATTTAATGAAGCTGGCTGGGGTTACTCATCTTCACTCGTATCGGCGGTCGATACCTGTGTTAATAATGGCGCCAATGTGGTCACCATGAGTTTAGGTGGCGCAGGCTCAAGTACAACCGAGCGCAATGCCTTAGCCGCCCACTACAATAACGGCGTACTCTTGATTGCAGCCGCGGGTAACGATGGTAACAATACCCATAGCTACCCCGCTTCGTACGATGCGGTAATGTCAGTAGCGTCTGTTGATAATCACAAAGACCACTCAGCCTTCTCGCAATACACCAACCAAGTCGAGATCTCGGGTCCTGGTGAAGCCATTCTCTCTACCGTTACACGCGGTGAAGGACGTTTAGCCGATATTACTATCGGTGGTCAGTCATACTTTAACTCCGGCGTTGTGCCACACAATCGCTTTACGCCATCAGGCACTAACTATGCGCCCAATCCATACAATGGCACGGCAACCGCAACCTTAGCCGAATGTACGGTTAGCGGCTCAACCTTCAACTGCGGCAATATGACCAACAAAGTCTGTCTAGTTGAGCGTGTGGGTAACCAAGGCACTTCTTATCCAGAAATCAATGCGGTAAAAGCCTGTAAGAATGCGGGCGCTAGCGCTGTTATCGTGTACAGTAACACTGCCTTACCTGGACTACAAAACCCCTTCTTGGTCGATGCTAACAGCGAAATCAACATGGTGTCGGTGTCTGTTGACCGTGCAACCGGTCTAGCACTGCGTAACCAGTTAGGCGCAACCGTTACCGTAAGCAACCAAGGTAATAAAGACTACGAGTACTACAACGGTACATCGATGGCGACTCCACATGTTTCAGGCGTGGCAACCTTAGTGTGGAGCTATCACCCAGAATGTAGCGCTGCTCAGGTGCGTAACGCACTCAAGCAAACTGCTGAAGACTTAGGCACAGCTGGCCGTGATGATTACTATGGTTATGGTCTGGTCAATGCCGTTGCAGCGAAAACCTTCTTAGATGCGTCCTGTAATGGTCCTACGGATCCGGTTGACCCTACACCAACTGACAGCGTGTTAGTGAACGGTGTGCCAAAAACAGGTCTAAGCGGCGCCGCCAGTGAAGAACTGCATTTCTCATTTGAAGTGCCACAGGGTGCAACTAACTTAGGCTTTGTGATGAACGGTGGCACGGGTGATGCGGATCTGTACGTACAGTACGGCGCAGCGCCAACGACCTCAAACTACGATTGCCGTCCATACAAAGGTGGTAACAGTGAATCTTGCCCAATCAGCAACGTTCAATCAGGTACTTACTACGCGATGGTGAAAGGCTATTCAGCCTTTAGCGGTGTATCGTTAACCGCAAGCTACACAGCCCAAAGCGGTGGTGGTACTCCTACCACGCCAGCAAGCTACACCAATACCGATAACTACAATATTCCTGATAACAAGACCACAGGTATCACGAGCCCAATTACAGTGACCCGCACTGGCAATTCAGGAACGGTTACTGCTGTGGTTAATATTGTTCATCCTTATATCGGTGATTTAAAAGTGCAATTGATCAGCCCAAGTGGTCAAACTTCAACATTGCACAATAGAACAGGTTCTGGCACTGACAATATCAATAAGAGCTACACAGTGGATATGACTGGCGTTGAGTCGAGCGGTGTGTGGAAACTCAAAGCGGTAGATAGCGGCCGTGGTGACGTAGGTTATATCGATAGCTGGGAATTGAAATTCCAATAATCACAGCGAATTAACACAAGAGCCTGCAATCGCAGGCTCTTTTATTATTGATAATCCTTAAGCATCTCTGGTTCGATAAGCAGACTATGCTCATTATCCGATAACCAGACTTGTCCTTCACTGATAGAAGCTTGCAGCGACATAGTGCGGCTCACTAACGCCTCCATCGCCGTCACTGACTCTTCGGCAATATTCCATACTTTCAAATTTTTATAGCGCTCTAATGCTGCTTGATTCTGTTTCCACCAAATAGGAACACTACGTCCGCCGTAGGTAAACAGCTGCACCGCTTTCGCACGGCCGCTCGCCTTACGCAGCCATTTTTCATCGGCTTGGCCAAACTCAATCCACAGGTTGACTTCCCCTGAGAGACTCTTATCCCACAGTTCGGGTTCATCATCGACGCACAATCCCTTAGTAAAGCTTAAGGTCTCGGAAGCATTGAGGATAAATGCCAGCAAACGCACCATCATGCGACCATCGGTTTCCGAAGGATGCTGAGCTAACGTCAGTTGATGATCTTGATAATATCCCCGGTCCATATCAGCGATCTGAAGATTGACCTTAAACACGATCGCTTTAAGCGCCATAGTACATCCTAAGCTTAATGATAAAAAATAACGGCGAGTCTACCTAAGACTCGCCGTCAGCTCAAACAAACTACGATAAAGAAGACTAAATCGCACCGGGGCGTAAATGCTTCGCGACAGGAAAGTGGGCCTTTAGCTGATTAATTTTCTGAGTATCGGCAACAATCAGCATTCTTGTGCCCTGCTCATATTCGTGAGTTATTTCGCTCAGAGCGAGTAATCCGCCGCGGTTAGCATCACGGCGAACTAATTCTGATAATTCATCCGTTAAGGTCTCTTGGCTATAAATCCAGTCGAGGCGCTGCAATAACGGCATGGCCGCCAGCGGCAATAACTCGACGGGGGTGGCCTCATCCAATAACAGGATTTCTCCACGGCTGACGATATGGTTAAAAGCATTTTGGTAATGCTCTAGCGTACGTGCATCAAACCTATCACCATTGGTATCGAAAAAACGTTCCCAAAATAATCGACGCGTCGCGGTTTTGGTGAGGCGTTGTTGTACTTCGATACGTTTGTCGGCCACAAAGTCAAATAGCGGTTTCAAGGATTGCGGTAGACTGGCTTCTAATCTCGCTCGGATGGTACGGGCAAATACAGGCGCGGCCCCTGCCGTACTGATCGCCACAACAAGGCGCCCTCTATCCACGATGGACGGCGTAATAAAACGGCAAAAAGCGGGATTGTCCACGGCATTAACCCAAATACCACGCTCAGTGGCTAAGGTCGCTAATTCACTATTGAGTTTATCGTTGGCCGTTGCGAGATAAATAAGATCGTAATTTTGAATATCAGCCTGCACGACTGATCGTTGTGACAATAATATCCGTCCCTTATCAGCATAGGCTTGCACCTCAGAATTTACCTCTGGCGCAATAACATGGATATTCGCTTCGGTACGCGTCAGCAAGGCAAGTTTACGACTCGCTACATCCCCTGCCCCAACAAGCAGAACATTCAGATTAACGGTATCAATAAATAACGGGAAATATTGCATCGTATAAGCCTAATAAATATTGAGTAAAAACAAACTTCAATTATTTTCATGCACAGGGTTAACATCTGTTTTGGCCTATAAAAATCAAGGCTCTGATTCTAAACAGCGTTAACTCAACATTATGAATAAACGCATTATCTGACAGAATAATGCAGGCATATCTTATCGTACTAACTAAATGATAAGTCAGCGTAGATTAACACGATACTCAACAATAAATACTTAATAATATGAATAAGTTAGAAAATTTTTATCTAAATAAAAATATGCAATGATAGTCGGGAATATGGATCCCGACGATAGATGGATTGATGAGTAAATTAATTATGGCTCTCGCTACGCTCAGCACTACAATGCCAACACAATTCGAAGCTGCCCTCATTCATCTCATGGCACTGTACACATTGCCATTGGGGACTAACCACATCCAAGCCGCTTAATTGCGCTTGTGCGTTAGCCAGCTGCGACTCTCGAACCCAAAGCTCAACATTGTGAAGATTGGCAGGTAACTCACCGACGCCACCCAACAAGGCCTCTCCACGCAACTCCACATGAATACCGCAGGCTTCTAATAATCCCTTCCATGTATGGGCCTGTAATAGGTTTCCACCAGCAATTAATGTTTTACGTTCTTCCATGCGACTTCCTACTGCATTTATCTTTTAAAAATAGCGGCAGCCGACATCCTACAGTGAAATAACTGAGCCTGTCGAGTGCTGTTTTTTACGCCAGTTGTTAATCAATTTAACATTTACGTTTTACAGCATTAGTCACTATAAAGTTGTGAGTTTGATAGCAGATTATCGAAAGCGCGTAATCATGGCGAAAAAAATGCCACTTTAAAAGTGGCATTTTTATTAACAATATTGGTATCTAAAATAGATTAATTTGAGACCAATTTACGGCATCATCGGTGGTTGATCTGCACCTTCTTTCTCTATCTCAACTGGCATCATATGCTCGCGGCAAATGCCGAGTTTGATCGCTAAGAAACTCGCCACATAGATAGAAGAGTAAGTACCAACGAAAATACCCAGTAACAGTGCGGTCGCAAAGCCATGGATCATGGTGCCGCCCTTCAGGAACAGCGCAACAACTGTCACCAGCGTCGTACCCGTCGTGATAATGGTACGGCTCATGGTTTGGGTAATTGAAACGTTCACGACTTCTTCAGGATCGCTCTTACGCATCTTGAGGAAGTTTTCACGGATACGGTCAAATACCACGATGGTATCGTTCAGTGAGTAACCGACTACCGTTAACACACCAGCTAATACTGTTAGGTCAAACTCCAGTTGAAATACTGAAAACACCCCTAAGGTCACAATCACGTCATGGGCCAATGCCGCGACTGAACCCGCAGCCAAACGCCATTCGAAACGAAACGACACGTAGATCATGATACAGATTAGTGCAACTAACACGGCTAAACCGCCCTGCTCAGCCAGTTCTTTACCCACCTGAGGACCGACGAATTCAACCCGTTTTTGTTGAACGCCTGCATCCACTTGCTGAGCAGCTGTCATCACAGATTTAACCTGAGCATCGCTGCTCACGCCTTCTTTCACCGACAGACGAACTAACACGTCGCGACTTGAACCAAAGTTTTGCACAATCGCGCCATCTAATTCAGGCGATGACAGTTTTGTTCGCAACACGTTCAAATCAACAGGTTGAGTGAACTCCATCTCAACCACAGTACCGCCAGTAAAGTCTAAGCCCCAGTTGATCCCCTTAGTCGCCAGAGAAACAAGCGAACCCAATACCAAAATGGCCGACATAATACTGATAGGCAGCGCATGACGGAGGAAGTTAACCGTACGTTTTAAAGATAAAATTTCTAACATTATCGCTTCCCCTTAGATAGACAGCGTCTTCACGCGCTTACCGCCCCAAATCGCGTTAACGATTGCGCGGGTTCCCACGATAGCGGTAAACATTGATGTCGCAATACCGATCATCAGGGTCACTGCGAAGCCTTTGATCGCGCCCGTACCTACGGCGAACAGGATCAATGCTGTTAAGAAGGTAGTAATGTTAGCGTCGGCGATAGTAGAGAATGCGTTGCCGTAACCTTCGTGAATGGCCTGCTGCACACTGCGACCAGCACGTAACTCTTCACGAATACGCTCGTAAATCAGTACGTTACCATCAACCGCCATACCCACAGTTAACACCATACCCGCAATACCTGGCAGGGTTAACACGGCGCCAGGGATCATAGACATCACCCCAACCACCATCACTAAGTTGGCCGTTAGGGCCAAGTTGGCGATAAAGCCAAAACTGCGGTAGTAAACCAACATGAAGATAAGCACGACTGCCATACCCCAGATCATGGCTTGCACACCGCTTTCGATGTTTTCCGCACCTAGGCTTGGACCAATGGTACGCTCTTCCACAATCGATACTGGCGCGATCAAAGCACCCGCACGTAGCAATAACGCGAGGTTTTGTGCTTCACCGTGGCTTAACCCAGTGATCACAAAGTTGCGGCCTAAACGTGCTTGAATCGTCGCTACTGAAATCACTTCTTGGATTTTCAGCATTTTGACGCTGCCATCGGCGTTACGTTCACCACTGTCTTTATATTCAATGAATAAGGTCGCCATCGGTTTACCGATATTGTCCTTAGTCACGTTAGAAAAAATGGTACCGCCTTTAGCGTCGAGGTTAATGCTTACCTGTGGACGGCTATATTGGTCAAAGCTGGGTTGTGCGCCAGTGATATGATCACCCGTTAGCATCACTTCCTTCTTCAGCACCACTTGACCGCCTTCACGGCGTTGATACACCTCAGAACCCGCGGGTATACGGCCAGATTGCGCCGCATTAGGGTCAGCCTTATCGTCCACCATATGGAATTCAATCGATGCGGTTGCACCTAAAATTTCCTTGGCGCGAGCGGTATCTTGTACACCAGGTAACTCAACGATAATACGCTCGGCACCTTGGCGTTGTACCACAGGCTCAGCTACCCCTAACTCGTTCACACGGTTACGGATAGTGGTAATGTTTTGCTGCAACGCTTCTTCTTTAATCTGCTTGAGATAGGTTTCGCTCATCACGGCTTGCAGGGCAAAATCTTCACCCTTGCTCACATCGGTGAACACCATATCGTTGCTACGAGATTTTAGGAAACGTTCTGCACTGGCTAAACTTTCAGCATCACGGAATTTAATCTCGATACCTTGAGCATTGTTGCGAATGCCCGCGTAACGGATTTTTTCTTCCCGTAATTGTGAACGGAAATCAGCCACTTTGGCTTCTTCCATCTTACGAATGGCTTCGCCCATGTCCACTTCCATCAGGAAGTGCACACCACCACGAAGATCCAAACCGAGTTTCATTGGGCTACCACCCATAGACTCGAGCCATTTAGGTGTTGCAGGGGCAAGGTTAAGTGCTACGGTAAACTTATCACCTAAGTCTTCGGCGATAGTTTCCTTGGCCAACAACTGTTGATCCGCGTTTTGTACGCGAACCAACAATTGGCCTTTTTCAAGCTCAGAACGCTTTACCGCAATGCCCTTACTGGCTAACAGCTCGTTCACTCTGGCTTGGGTAGATGCCGTGACTTCAGCACCTCGAGTCGCCACTACTTGCACCGCATGATCTTCACCGAACAGGTTAGGTACGGCATAGAAACAACCTATGGCGATGATAAACATCACCATAATGTTCTTCCACATTGGGTATTTATTTAACACGCCTGAGCCCTCTTGGCTTACAACGACTGGATAGAGCCCTTAGGCAATACAGCTGCAATGTAATCTTTTTTAATTGTAATTTGAGTCGTGTCGTTCAAGCTCAGTAACACGTAGTCATTGTCATCGCTGATCTTTGCAATCTTGCCTAAAATGCCGCCGCTGGTCAGCACTTCATCACCTTTTCCAAGTGATGACATCAGGTTTTTGTGCTCTTTAACACGCTTCGATTGCGGACGGAAAATCATGAAATAGAAAATCAGGCCGAAAATCACCAGCATGAAAATCAATTCCATAGTGCCACCACTCTGTGGAGTGCCAGCAGCATTTGCATATGCATTTGAAATGAACATAGTTTTCTCTTCTTATTAGCAAAAAATCAATCGACTAACTCTGGTACTTCGCGACCTTGACTGGTATAGAAGTCCTTCACAAAGGCGTCTAATGTACCCGTCTCAATCGCACCGCGCAAACCTTCCATTAACATTTGATAGTATCTCAAGTTGTGAATGGTGTTTAAACGCGCACCCAGAATCTCATTACAACGATCTAAGTGGTAAAGGTACGCCCGTGAATAATTTTTACAGGTATAACAATCACACTTAGGATCGAGCGGTGAAGTGTCATCACGATGACGCGCGTTGCGGATCTTGATGACACCTTCACTGGTAAACAGATGGCCGTTGCGGGCGTTACGGGTTGGCATCACACAGTCAAACATGTCGATACCACGACGCACACCTTCAACTAAATCCTCTGGCTTACCGACCCCCATCAGATAGCGCGGCTTGTCAGCAGGAATTTGTGGACAGACATGCTCAAGAATGCGGTGCATGTCTTCCTTAGGCTCACCTACGGCCAAACCACCGACGGCATAACCGTCGAAACCAATTTCGACTAAGCCTTTTAAGCTCTCGTCGCGTAAATCTTCATAAACACTGCCTTGGATAATCCCAAATAATGAATTGGGGTTTTCCAGGCGGTCAAACTCGTCGCGTGAACGCTTAGCCCAACGCAGTGACATCTGCATTGACTTGCGCGCTTCATCTTCGGTTGCTGGATACGGAGTACATTCGTCAAAAATCATTACCACATCACTGCCCAATGCATGTTGAATTTGCATTGACTTTTCAGGATCTAAGAAGATTTTCTCGCCGTTAATTGGCGAGCGGAAATGCACACCTTCTTCAGTAATCTTACGAATGTCACCCAAACTGAACACTTGGAAACCGCCCGAATCGGTCAGAATAGGACGCTGCCAATTCATAAAATCGTGAAGGTCACCATGCTTACGCATGATTTCTTCGCCAGGGCGTAACCACAGGTGGAAAGTGTTACCGAGCAGAATATCGGCGCCAGTAGCACGCACTTCTTCTGGCGTCATCCCTTTTACCGTACCGTAAGTCCCTACAGGCATAAATGCTGGGGTTTCCACTGTACCACGTTCAAAAATCAAGCGACCACGGCGCGCACGGCCGTCGGTAGTGTCAAGTTCAAATTTCATCATTCACCTCGCCAGATAAACAGTCTGACTACATTTTTAATGGCAAGCGCCATTTTGATTAACAATAGAGATAGGGACAGTTCAAAAAGGTTCAACCTTTGGCTGAAAAAAATACCCGCCCAAACTCAATGTGGGCGGCTATTTTAAAACAAAATCTTGGTCTAGTGAGCTTTTTTCGTCACAAACATGGCATCGCCATAGCTAAAGAAGCGATATTTTTGCGTGATTGCGTGTTGATACGCCGCCATAACATGATCAAAACCGGCAAAGGCACTAACCAACATGATGAGCGTCGATTCCGGCAGGTGAAAGTTAGTGATCATGGCATCGACGATTTGGAACTGATACCCAGGGTAGATAAAGATATCGGTATCACCGCTAAAGGCTTTAAGTTCGCCTTCACTTGCACGGGCCGCACTCTCCAGTGAACGTACAGACGTCGTGCCCACAGCAACCACACGTTTGCCTGCCGCTTTCGTTTGGGCAATTAAATCCACCACATCCTGCGGCACATTGGCCCACTCAGAATGCATTTTGTGCTCGAGCACATTATCGACGCGCACGGGTTGGAAGGTGCCTGCGCCGACGTGCAAGGTCACAAACGCGATATTTACGCCCTTGGCTTTTAATGCCTCAAGCATGACATCATCAAAGTGTAGACCCGCCGTAGGCGCGGCAACCGCACCGGGGTTCTGGTTATACACGGTTTGATAGCGCTCTTTATCGGCATCCTCATCGGGACGGTCGATATAAGGTGGCAATGGCATATGCCCTACTGCTTCGAGCACTTCTAAAATTGTGAGATCGGATAAGAGTTCGAGTTCAAATAAGGCGTCATGGCGAGCAGCCATCTTCATCTCATAACCGCCGTCGAGATGAATAATGCTATCTACTTTCGGGGATTTAGAGCTGCGCACATGGGCGAGGATACGTTTATCATCGAGCATACGCTCAACTAAAATCTCGAGTTTGCCACCACTGGCCTTTTGGCCAAATAAACGTGCTGGGATCACCCGGGTATTGTTAAATACCATTAAATCGCCGGGATTAATCATCTCCAGCAAATCGGTAAACTGTTTATCGGCGAGCGTGCCAGTATTGCCATCTAAGGTTAACAGACGTGACGCCGTACGTTGCGCCATGGGATAACGAGCGATAAGTTCGTCGGGAAGATCGAAAGAAAAGTCTGTTACGCGCATGCAAAGGCCTCTAGATAGCTTAGAACGGCGGCTAGTCTATGGTTAGAGGCCAATAAGATCAAGATTACTTGTTCACGATATCCATATCGGTCACTGCATCCTGCTCATTGAGCGTATTTGAGCTCAATGCGTCATCCACATCATATTTAGCCCGAGTGCGAGCAAAATGATCGATGCTGAAACTATGTTGCTCATAGGGAATATCAACCAGCATTTTTTTACGTTTGGGACGCTCGTCTTTACCAAGCATTTTGATGAACCAGTTCCACATCGTCCATGATCCTTAACAGGTTAGTTGATTAGCGCATTTTCTGTCTTTAGCATCAGCATTTACACTCCTGTTAGAAATGCTGAATCTAGCACTACCTTACAAAAGCACACGATTTTTGCCTATTTGCACTTTCCTCAGCGCGCCTGCCCATGATAACGTGAACCAACGCGATTAACCAAGCACAAAAAATGAACATTCTTACACACTTACATCTGGCTGATATCAGTAAAACCCACCTTGGTGCCAATCTAGCAGGCAATTTTATTACCGCGTCGATAGACAATGCCCCACAAGCACTACGCCAAGGACTGTGGTTAAACCATGAAATCAATCAGCTCTGTGCGACCCATGAGTTGACTCAAGAACTCATCGCATTGTTTCCTAAACAGTTAACAAGTATAGCAGCAGATTTGATGTTCATCAGTTTCGATTATTATTTAGCCTTCTACTGGGAAGAATATCATCATCTGTCACTGCCTGATTTTAGCCAAAAAGCCTATAGTGAACTGGCAGAATTTGCCGCGCAAAGCGATGTGTATCACCCTCAGCTATGCCTAGACATTATCGCCGATATGCGCCGTCAAGATTGGTTAAACGGCTACGCCACACCTAAGGGCATTCAACAGGCATTAACCCAAAGGGCCAAAGGTCATCCGCACAGTGCCTTATTTAACGGTGCGGATAAAATTTTAGCCCAAATGCAGATTGAGACAGAAACCGCCTTTCGTACCTTCTACCCCCAGTTGATGGCCTATACCCGTATTTGGAGCCGTAAAACTCCGAGTGACTATTTACCCGAATAATCCCGAGGAGACCATCTCAGTGATAAGAGCAAGCTCAAGGGAGCAATCACCTCATCCAAAGGGATGGAAACAAAAACTGCAAAGCCCTCGATTTTGGCTAAAGCAGCTTAGGGATTTAACCATTATGGCGCTACTGCTCTATGGGGTAAGCCTCTATTTACAACGGGATATGGTCACAGGCCAAGCGCCAGTATTAAGCGGTATTACCATTGATGGCGGCAAGTTTGCACTTAATACAGCCCAAACTGAGCCAACATTAGTCTATTTCTGGGGAACCTGGTGCCCAGTATGCCGCGTAACATCGCCGATGGTTGAGACCATCAGCCAAAATCATCGGGTGATTTCAGTCGCCGTTGCTTCAGGTAGTGATAGTGAGATTCAAACCTTTATGGATGAACATCAATATCACTTTCCGGTACTTAATGATGATAGTGGAACGCAGAGTGCTCTCTGGGGCGCGATGGCATTTCCAGCCATTTATGTTATCGATACGCAAGGAAATATTCGTTACGTTACCTCAGGAGTAACGTCTACCTGGGGGATGAAGTTTAGATTATGGTTAGCGCAGTTTTAATGCCCCATGACATTGTTGAGAATATACTGCTTAGTAACTGATATTTTGCTAGTATGGCCACGCAAAAGATGAGGATACGATGCAGATATTTGATTACCAGCCCCCTTCAGTCCCTTGGTTAGATCTTCGCTATCAAGATAGAGATGTGATCGTTATTAATAAACCTTCGGGCTTATTGTCTAATCCCGGCAGAGCCGCACATACCTTCGATTGTGCCCTCACTCGGCTGCAACGTCTTTATCCTGAAACGATTCTGGTGCACAGACTCGACTGCGCCACCTCAGGAATTATGGTTTTTGCGCGCAATAAAAAAGCCGAATCCCACTTAAAAACCCAGTTTCAAGATCGACAAAGTGAGAAAGTGTATATTGCTGAGGTCATGGGACTGGTCGAGCTGGATGCAGGTATAATTGATTTAGCTATCGCCCCCGACCCCGAGCATCCACCCTATCAAAAGACCCAAGCGGCGGGGACGGCTGGCGCGAAAAGTGCTCTTACCCATTACCGAGTGCTTGAAAGACGCGAAAACAGCACCTTAGTGGAATTAACCCCAGAAACGGGCCGAACCCACCAGCTTAGGGTACATATGCTCGCCCTTGGGCATCCCATTTTAGGGGATGAATTTTATGGTAATGCTGAGGTGATCAAGGCCAGACCGAGGCTGTGTCTCCATGCCCAAAGCTTGAGCTTTACCCATCCGTATTCGGGTAAAAGGATGCATTTTTTCAGTCAGCATCCTTTCAATGAATAATCGGCAAAAATACAAGAGGTCACGTTAAGCGACCTCTGTTTTAACCAAACCTGACCATCCCGCTACACAGGGATAAGCTTGAGAGGGAATATTATTCGCCCAACTCAGTTGCCATTAAAAAATCACAACCGTTTTAAGCAACACGCTGATTAAAATCAATATCCGCAACTAATTTATCTACTTGAAAATAACTGCCCTGTTCGTTGCAAAATTGCAGTTGCATATTAGGCGTTACCATAAAATACTCACCGAAGAAATTACCGCCCACATCTTCTACTTTTTTGCCCTGTGGCGTATCAGTTAAATTGACTTCATCTAAGCTATGGCAGCCATCACTGAACCAAGTTTCTAAATAATATTTATCCGCTTCTTTATAGAGGGTAATTTTGTCACCTAGCAGTGGACGCTCATCTAACCAACGACCAATAATTTCACGATTTTGCATATCTGTCTCCCGCCAATGTAGGCGACGGCGTTTTTCAATCCCAGACATCCTGATATCCTTATGCAATACCCACTCACCTAAAGTGAACGTCAGTTGTGGTAGTACATTAAGCATAGAACCCATTTACCGCTTTACTCC
The DNA here is from genome assembly GCF_000282755.1 of Shewanella sp. POL2. Taxonomy (NCBI): domain Bacteria; kingdom Pseudomonadati; phylum Pseudomonadota; class Gammaproteobacteria; order Alteromonadales; family Shewanellaceae; genus Shewanella; species Shewanella sp. POL2. The sequence continues at coordinate 11,754 of NZ_AKZL01000034.1, read as the reverse complement.
CCCGAGTCGCAAATTACGTCAAACTCATCAAAAAATGTAATTTTTTGGTTAAATTTAATTTGCTAAACATTTAAAAACTAAAAGATAATTTAGCTTGATTAATTAATGGGCAGTGTAGCTTAATTAGAAAATAAAAACGCGATCTTTATCACTATTTACCTATCGCTAAAGTAAAGATAAATAACCTGTTGCAATACGGTTTATTTAATTACGTATGAATGAGCTTGTTACATCTTTTAATGTCCACTTACAGTGAGATTCTGATATAACAAGATGGATTAAAATCGCCCTACAAATAAACAACAATAAAGCAGGAAGCCTATGCACAATATTCATCGCCGCCATTTTCTGAAAGCCGCAGGCGCCGTCACTGCCGGCCTTGTTACGGCCAATATTGCCCTCGACGCTACCGCCAGTAACGTTGCCCCGAAACCCAGTCGTGGGAAATCAGTTATTGGACTCATTGCCCCTAAAATGGAGGTGGTTAGAGTTGGTTTTATCGGTGTGGGAGAGCGTGGATTTAGCCATGTCGAACAGTTTTGTCACTTAGACGGCGTGGAGCTAAAAGCCATTTGCGATACGCACCAAGCGGTTATTGATAGAGCCGTTGAGCATATCGTTAAACAAAAACGGCCAAGACCTGCGATCTATACCGGCAATGATCTGAGCTATCGCGAGCTATTAAACCGTGATGACATTGATATTGTGATTATTTCCACTCCGTGGGAATGGCATGCTCCAATGGCTATCGACACTATGGAAAGTGGTAAACACGCCTTTGTTGAAGTACCACTCGCCCTCACAGTCGAAGAGTGCTGGCAAATCATCGATACCGCCGAGCGTACCCAGAAAAACTGCATGATGATGGAAAACGTCAATTACGGCCGTGAAGAACTGATGGTGCTTAACATGGTGCGCCAAGGCTTATTTGGCGAATTACTCCACGGCGAAGCCGCTTATATCCATGAACTGCGCTGGCAAATGAAAGAAATTGATCATAAAACCGGCTCATGGCGCACTTATTGGCATACTAAACGCAATGGTAATTTATATCCCACTCACGGTTTAGGGCCTATTTCCCAGTATATGAATATCAACCGTGGTGACAGATTCGATTACCTGACCTCCATGAGTTCGCCAGCTTTAGGTCGTGCTTTATATGCTAAGCGAGAATTTCCCGCCGATCATGAACGTAATCAGCTCAAATACATTAATGGCGATATGAGCACTAGCCTGATTAAAACCGTGAAAGGCAGAACCATTATGGTTCAACATGATACCACCACCCCAAGACCCTACAGTCGCCATAATCTAATCCAAGGCACTAACGGTGTGTTTGCTGGCTTCCCTAATCGTATCGCAATCGAAAATGGGGGGTTTGGTCAGAGTTACCACGAGTGGGATATGGACATGCAAAAGTGGTATGACAAATACGATCACCCACTGTGGCAACGTATTGGTAAAGAAGCCGAAATCAACGGCGGTCACGGCGGCATGGATTTTGTGATGCTTTGGCGAATGATCTATTGCCTACGTAACGGCGAGGCACTCGATCAGGATGTCTATGATGGTGCGGCTTGGTCTGTAGTCAATATTTTAAGTGAACAATCACTCAATAACCGCAGTAACTCAGTAAACTTCCCCGACTTTACCCGCGGCGCATGGGAACATGCTAAGCCCCTAGGGATTGTGGGAGCCTAAATCGCGCTTAGTTGAGCGTTTAGCTGTAGATTAAGGGGACAAGCATTAGCTTATCCCCTTATGACTCAATAACAGCCTATTGATTTAATTTTTAATGCAAAATCACCACTTTGCTGCGCACCAATCACTAGCCCAATACTTGTGAGACGGCTCAAATCAATCTCAGCACGCTCAATCGGCTTGCCACGGCACTGGGGATGAAACGCCGTAAAGGGGATTTCAATACGTTGCCAGTGAATAATACTGCCACCATTAACGCCAAAAGACTGATGCTTAGCATCGGGCATCGGTGCTTGATAAACCGTACTCTGCGGCGTGTCGGCATCTTTGAGATTCACTTTGTAGTGCTTGCTTCTATCACGGTCGAGTTCGAGATAAATCCCAGTGAATTCACTCACATTTTTGGGTTCAAACTCACAGCGCACCGAGGCAAACCCGCCACCATTGGCGAGTGACACATGGCCGCTAAACATCCCATAGCCTAACGGAGAGATGGTGAGCTTACTGCGTGACAAACCGCCCATCACAGTATCATTAACGCCATACCAAGACTTTGCCGCATTTAACTCTTTAAAATCGAAAAGGATCATAACTACTCCCATAAAAAAAGCAGCCACCGAAGTGACTGCTCCTATGATACTTTCTTCTACACTAACAACAGCACACTTTATCCAAGTTTAGCTTTGTTTTCAGCGGCTTCACAAGCAGCAGCGGTAAAAATCACGTCCGTAGAGCTATTCAGTGCCGTTTCGGCTGCATCTTGGATCACGCCGATAATAAAACCAACAGCAACCACTTGCATCGCCACATCGTTAGAAATGCCAAACAAGCTACAAGCAAGCGGAATAAGCAATAACGAACCACCCGCCACACCAGATGCACCACAGGCAGAAATCGCAGCTACCACGCTAAGCAGCAAGGCAGTCAGCAGATCAACTTGAATCCCCAAAGTATGTGCCGCTGCTAAAGTCAGTACGGTAATCGTAATCGCAGCGCCGCCCATATTGATGGTTGCCCCTAACGGGATAGAGACTGAATAAGTATCTTCGTGCAGATTTAACTTTTCACACAATGCCATATTCACTGGAATATTGGCCGCACTTGAGCGGGTGAAAAATGCCGTCACACCACTCTCACGCAGACAGCGGATCACAAGTGGATAGGGATTACGTTTGATTTTAACGTAAACAATCAGCGGGTTAATAATTAAGGCGATAATAGCCATCGCACCGAGCAATACGGCTAATAACTGAGCGTAGCCCGCAATTGCCGCAAAACCGGTTTCAGCAAATGTGGCAGCAACTAGACCGAAAATACCAATAGGCGCTAACCGAATGATAAAATGCACCATTTGCGAAATACCATGGCTCACATCCGCAAACACTTGTTTGGTTGAATCACTCGAATGATGTAAGGCTAAGCCAAGACCCACACCCCAAGCCAAAATACCAATATAGTTCCCCGTCATCAGGGCATTCACGGGGTTATCAACCAGTTTAAACAACAGGGTGTTAATCACCTCACCAATTCCCTGTGGCGGACTGGTGCCTTCAACACCCGCAACTAACACCAGATTAGTCGGGAACATCATACTTAAAATCACTGCGGTTAATGCCGCAGCAAAGGTACCCAATAAGTACAACACCACGATTGGGCGCATATTCGTTTGAGTATTTTTCTTTTGATTCGCAATGGAGGATGCCACGAGAATAAAGACTAGAATAGGCGCTATCGCTTTTAATGCACCAACAAATAAACTACCTAAAAAAGCGACTTGTTTGGCCCATTCATGTGAAAAACTGGCTAAAGCGACACCAGCGATAATCCCGACGAGAATTTGCAGCACCAAACTGCTATTAGCCAACTTGGCTAAAAAAGATGATTCTTGTTTCATTACTTAACCTATCGTTATTATATTTCGGCTGAGTTTCCCCATCCCACACCTTCAAAATTGAGGCCAATAAGGTTTTATAGGATGTGATGGAACTTGTCTAGCTTTGCAGGGAAATAAGCGAATTAAATTACCCAGTCCCTGCAAAACCCTTACAAAAATCCAACACGCTCTAATTTGACCGCTTAGCCGCTAAATCAGCCCCCCGTAGCATGGCTTCCACAAGCTCATGGGCATCAAACTTAGTCAGCGCCTCATTTGCCCCCACTTGATGGGCTTGGCTGACGCTGATTTCGCTCGACAACGAGGTATGGAGAATAATATAAGCATTAGCCAACAGTGGATTATCTCGGACTTCAAATGCCAGCTCATAGCCATCGAGCCCCGGCATTTCGATGTCACTAACTAAAATATCAATCGGGTGACGCTCGGCAGCCGCCTGCTCCATAATAGAGAGCGCTTCTCTTCCATCAGGGGTCACGAAATAGGGAATATTAATACAATCGAGCGCATCGGAAAGTTGCTTACGGGCCACCTTAGAATCATCGACCAACAGAATCCGCATGGGTTTTAACTTCTCCCGCTGCACATCCGTTAGGATTGCTCGATTGGCCTCAGGTGCATCGGGGAACACCTTAGACAGTAACAGCTCCACGTCAAGTAACTGCACTAACTGGTTATCGTAGCGCGTCACTCCAGTTAAAAAGGCATTTCTCCCTAAATTTGCCGATGGCGCTTCAATGTCACGCCAATTGCACTCAATAATCTTATCAATGGCGCGCACTAAAAAGCCGATAATCATGCGCTGGCAATCAGTAATGATGATATAGCAATGTTTACGTTCTTCATCACTGATTGGCCGATAACCAATGGCAGCCGCCATATCCACCACCGGGATAGTATGACCACGAATGGTCGCGGCACCCATGATTGTCGGATGAGATTTAGGGATCTTACTCAGCGGCGTGTAAGGCACTAATTCACGAATTTTGAGCGTGCCTAAGGCAAATACCTGATGTTGAGATAACCGAAAAAGGAGTAGCCCTTGTGACTGATTTGCCTTACTTTTCATGATAAAACTAAGCGCTCACTCAAATTAAACTGCCAGTATATTAACCTTAACATGCCTTAAAAGTGATGACTAAGGTCAAATGTGATCAAATCAGCCAATTACTTTATCTTTGGAACAATCTTCCCTTCTCAAGGACTAATCCTGCAAAGCATAGAGCACATCGAAGGCAAACTGATCCCACCCCTCAGCGCTAAAAGCAATGTCGCGAATGCTGCGCACTTGGCTAACGGCATGCAACGGCGCAGCACCATTAACCATGAGGTAATAAGCCATAATGAGCCCGGTACGATCTTTTCCCGAACGGCAATGGATTAACACGGATAAATCATCGGCTTCACATTGTTGAATAAAGGCTAGCGCTCTGGGTAATTGGGCGACACAAATGGCGATATCCCCTTCCTGTGGCGGCACGTTTCTGGAAAACGGGATACATTCATAACGCAAACCATGGTGCTGAAAACTACCGGGCTCGCAGCCTTCTCCGCCATTAACGGATAACACGGCGCGGATCCCCGATGCTTTAAGCTCTGCTAAATCCCAAGGGTCCTTATTAGGGCCACTGCGGCCCGCGATTTTACCTTCAACTAACCAAAATAAATGCTGCATACTGCCTCTACCAAACCAATTCGAAACAACCTGAAGATATGCTAAGCATAACTCACACCTGAGGAATTAAGACTTTTTACCCCAAAACTCAACATTCGCCACGGGTAACTGTTTACGCTTTTTCTTGCCAGAGCCTTCGGGCTTGGCCTGAGGTTTTTCCTGCGCTAACACATCCAGCGGTATTTCAGCATTGGCTTCAAATCCGGGGATTTGTTCACGCACCAGTTTGATTTTGTTTTTCTTTTCAATCACACCAAAGTGGTGATATTCCTCATGGGAAATTAAAGTCACCGCGAGGCCCACCTCGCCCGCACGACCGCTACGACCAATACGGTGCATATAATCGGCTGGACTTCTTGGTAAATCAAAGTTAATCACGACGGGGAGTTTATCAATATCAATACCACGGGCTGCGATATCAGTCGCAATTAGCACACTAATGTCACCATTTTTAAACCCATCAAGGACGCGAGTCCGCGCACCTTGAGCTTTATCGCCATGGAAGACTTCGGCGCTAATTCCCCGTTTTGACAACTTTTGCGCGAGGTGGTTACAGGTATTTTTAGCACTGACAAAAATTAACGCCTGTGACCATTGATGCTGTTTAATCAAATGGGCCAATAACGCTGTTTTTTGCTCGCGGTTAACGGTTATCACACGCTGCACAATGGTGCTTTCTTGCTCACTTTGCAGATGAAACTCAAGCGGTTGATGGAGTAATTGGGTCGTTAGCGCGCGCACTTCTTCGGGGAATGTCGCCGAAAACAGTAAGGTTTGTTTTTTGGCAGGGAGCGCCTCAAGCACTTGATTTAATTCATCAGTAAACCCAAGGCTTAACATGCGGTCCGCTTCATCCAGCACTAAGGCCGAGACGCGATTTAACTTAAGCGCATTGCTGGCTAATAAATCCAGTAAACGCCCAGGAGTTGCGACCAACACATCGGCGCCAGCGCGTAAGCTTTGCATTTGCAGATTGACAGACACACCACCAAAGGCCGCGACTATCTTAAGTTGGCCATTGAAGTGGGATGCATAGGATAAAAAGCTGTCGGCCACTTGCTGCGCCAATTCGCGGGTAGGTACGAGCACCAAACACCGCACTTGGCCTGCCGACTTATCATCACTTTTCGCTTCACTTAATCGCTGCAATAACGGCACTGCAAAAGCAGCGGTTTTTCCAGAACCTGTATTCGCCCCTGCTAACACGTCCTGTCCACTGAGTACGGCAGGAATGGTAGCCGCCTGTATCGGAGTGGGAAAAACATAACCCAGCTCAGAGAGTCGATTACATAAGGGGGCAATAATGCCAAGTTCGGCAAAGCTGGCAACGGAGGAAGAAGCTTGGGTCATAAAAAATTACATGGCTCATCAATAACAAATATGACCGCTATTCTAACGTAAAATGCGCGCCCTTGCTTGTCGATTCCAGCATTAACAGTTGCTGTTTCATCGTAAGTCCATAGGCATAACCCGTTAATTGACCATTTTTACCAATGATACGGTGACAGGGCACAATAATCGCGATGGGGTTGGCACCATTAGCCGCGCCAACTGCCCGAACGGCTTTGGGTTTTGCGATACGCTGGGCGATCTCGCCATAACTGCAACTCTGGCCATAACCGACCTGCACCAAGGCCTGCCACACCTGCTGCTGAAATTCGGTTCCTTTGGGCGCTAAGCTTAAGTGGAACTGGGTTAGCTCACCGCGAAAATAATCCAGAAGCTGCGCCTTTGCCTGATCAATATGACTTTTAGCCCGCACCAGTTCGTCATCACTTGCGACCTTTAGGGGGATCTCGGTACGACTCGACCCGACGACCGTTAAATGGCTCAATCCGTAGGCATTGGCATTAAGTTGTAGTACTCCCACAGGGGTACTTAAAATATCGACAGCGCAGGGCTGATAATCTTTGGCCGTTGGGGCGCTAATCAGTTGCGATAAATTCGGGCTCATAGTGGTTCTCGTCAGCGGCTTTAGTACAGTGTTTTCGTACTGTGTTTCAAATAGTGGCTCTCATATAGAGCCTCGGTACTGAATCAATAAACATGGCCTGAAATGTCCTATGCATTGGACCACAGCAGGAAGGTCAAATAACTCCCCCAAGGGGCGATATCTGCACTTATCCGCTCAACAATCGCTGAATAATCCAGTTGTTTTTGCGCTTCAGTATCTAACCCTGTCTGCTCACCCATCGTCGCCAGTAATTGCTTTTTCACAATTAAATCCGTGTGCAGGAAGATATTTGGATCGCCAAGCCCACGTAATTTGGCATAGGCAATGGTCCAGGGGCCAATGCCTTTTACCCTAATCCACTCATCGGCTGTGGCTTCTGGGTGTTCACAGATAAACGCAGCAAGCGCATTGAGCGCCAGTTTGCGCGCGCCAGGCATTTTAAGCTCATCGAGGCATGCATGACGGATCAGCTGCGGTGTAGGGAACAAGCGATACTCTTGCCCGTTTAAGCTAAAACGTTCGCCATAGGCTTCGACCAATAAATTGAGTAACTTAGTGGCCTGCACTACGCTCACCTGCTGACCTAAAACGGCTCGGCAACCCGCCTCAAATAAAGATCCTGCTCCCGGGATCCTAAGACCTGATTTAGGGATTAACTTAAGATCGGTCAAACGCTGTAGGTTGTGCTCAATCAGCTGCATATCTGCATCGAGATCTAAAATGCGCCGCACTTGGGTGATGAGTTTTTGTAGGCCGGCCAAGGGCGAGTCGGGTGTTAATGTCAGTGTGATTTTAAAGCGATGCAAATGTGCCTCATGGGCGATACGCACCACTGCGCAGATATCCTCAAGTTGCAAGGTGCGACCATACTCAAGTGTATCTTGGGACATCATGTCGTTGGAGTCATGATTTGCCCCCTCACTAAACCACTCCATTCCCGCCACGGCGCGCAGGCGATAAAAGGCTAACTGCGCCGGCCAATCGAGCGGCGGTCGGTAATACTGATATAGACTCAAACTGTGCGCTGGCATCTCCTGCGGACTAGCCTTATTAGTTCTCTCCTCTTCCTCTAACTTGGCAGTCGACTTCAGACTGGATTTTCTTAACTGTGTGGGCGTTAATTGCAGAGTCTGTTGAAATGCCTCGTTGAAACGGCGAATACTGTTAAAGCCTGCGGCAAGCGCAACCTGAGTGATGGGCAGCTGCGTCTGATGCAACAACTGTTTTGCGAACATTAACTGACGATAGAGTGCAAATTGCTTAGGCGAAGTGCCAAATCCAGAGGTAAATAACTTATTTAGATAACGGCTGCTGATCCCCAGTTTGTCCGCCAAGGCCTCGACCGTTAATCCATGCTCACCCGATAAGGCGCCAGCTTCAATCAAACCTATAGCTCTGTCTAGGGTTGTGCCTGTCCCTTTCCACGGATTAGAGCCTGGTGCACTGTCGGGGCGGCAACGTAGGCAAGGCCTCAGCCCCGCCTGTGCGGCTTTAATGGCCGAGTCGAAATAACGTACGTTTTCTTCTTTAGGTGCAACGGCAGGGCACACCGTTCGGCAGTAAATGCCCGTACTTAACACGCCCACAAAGAACTTACCGTCAAAACGTGGATCACGGCTGATGCGAGCCTCGCGGCAAATCGTCGCGGATAAGTAGCACTCTTGCAAATCGTTTACTACCGGCACGACTAGTGGTTTAGTGGTTGGTTTTGGACTCACTGCTATCAGCTTCATTTGGCTATCCGACAATCTTATTCACAATTTTGTACTTGTCGGTTACTGTACGTCACCCTATGCTAGCACACTCGCGGAAAACGGAACTGGATCATCGCGTGCTTTTAAAGTGCAAGATCCTATATGCTAGACACCTCGACGTTTTCCCCATTTACTTTTCTCAATAAAATAGAGTCAATTCATGTTTAAACGATTTGAATCTTGGGTGGAAGCCCTACCGGATGGCGAACCAACCAAGCCTCCCACGGGGGTGTATGCGTTTTGCCGCCACTACACTAAGGGTTATGAATTACCGCTGATATTAATGTCAGTGTTGACAGCCTTCATCGCCATGCTCGAAGTTTCACTCTTTGGCTTTATGGGACAATTAGTCGATTGGTTAGTGAAAAAAAGCCCAGAGACGCTCTATCAGGATGAAGGTTCAACGCTGATATTAATGGGTGTAATGGTCCTACTGGTGATGCCATTATTAGTGCTATTTCATGCACTAATCATGCATCAAACCTTGCTGGGTAATTATCCCATGTCGATCCGCTGGCTTGCGCACCGCTATCTGCTCAAACAAAGCGTCTCCTTCTATCAGAATGACTTTGCTGGCCGTATTGCCACTAAGGTGATGCAAACCTCCCTTGCGGTGCGTGAAACCGTGATGAAACTCCTCGATGTACTGGTATACATTTTAGTCTACTTCACCTCCATGCTGGTGATGGTGGCCAGTGCCGATGTCCGCCTAGTGGTCCCGATGTTGATTTGGTTAGCGCTCTATATTGGTCTGCAATGGTACTTTGTGCCTCGGCTTAAAACAGTCTCAACCGAACAGGCCGATGCCCGCTCGACGATGACTGGACGCATTGTTGATAGTTACACCAATATCACCACGGTAAAACTGTTTGCCCATACGGATAAAGAAGCTGATTACGCTAAAGCGAGTATGCGCAGTTTCCTCGACACGGTTTATCGCCAGATGCGCCTCGTCACAGGGATCAGCGTCAGTGTACAAATCATTAACTACTTACTCGCGTTCAGTATTGCCGCCGTGTCAATCGCGCTCTGGAGTGACAATGCTATCTCGGTGGGTGCAATTGCAATTGCCGTGAGTTTAGCGCTGCGCCTCAATGGGATGTCGCAGTGGATCATGTGGGAAATCAGTTCATTATTTGAAAATATTGGTACAGTCACCGATGGGATGAACACCCTTTCCAAGACCACACTCATTCAAGACTCGCCAGATGCAAACACCTTAGTAGTGGAACAAGGTCGGATCGATTTTAATCAGGTGAGCTTTCATTATGGTGAAAATACTGGCGTAATCGACGAACTCAACCTCACGATCAAAGCGGGCGAAAAAGTCGGTCTAGTTGGCCGCTCGGGCGCGGGTAAGTCTACCTTAGTCAATCTGTTAATGCGCTTTTACGATGTTGAGAAAGGCCAAATTTGTATCGATGGACAAGACATTAAGTCCGTCAAACAGGATTCGCTACGTTCACAGATTGGTATGGTCACCCAAGACACTTCCCTACTGCACCGCACGATTCGTGAAAATATTCTGTACGGCAATCCAGGGGCGAGCGAAATCCAACTCGAACATGCGATTAAACAAGCTCAGGCCCATGATTTTATTAATGAACTAACCGACCCTAATGGCAATCATGGTTTAGATGCACAAGTCGGTGAACGCGGCGTGAAACTCTCTGGCGGACAAAGACAACGTATCGCGATTGCTAGGGTGCTATTAAAAAATGCCCCTATTTTACTGCTCGATGAGGCCACTTCTGCCTTGGACTCTGAAGTTGAAGCTGCGATTCAAGAAAGCTTGTACGAATTGATGCAGGGCAAAACCGTAATTGCAATCGCCCATCGATTATCGACTATTGCCGCAATGGATAGATTAATCGTGCTCGATCAAGGTCGGATTGTTGAACAAGGAACCCATCAAGAGCTGATTGCTGCTGGCGGTATCTATGCCCAGTTATGGGCTCACCAAACTGGCGGATTTTTAGGGGTTGAATAGTGTCGAGTTGTAACTTAATGAACTGATTTTAAAGGCGACATTAAGTCGCCTTTTTATTTTGTTCTGCCCCGTCCTAAATAGCGTTGTTGCATACTAACAGCGAGACATCGTTCCAAGACTTTATCCCTATATGCAGCAAGCAAGTCTAAACCCAATAGAAACAGAGGAAACCAATAAACGTTGTGGCTTTTGGCTTGTGGCTTTTGGCTTGTGGCTTGTGGCTTGTGGCTTGTGGCTTGTGGCTTGTGGCTTGTGGCTTGTGGCTTGTGGCACGATAAAATAATAGATACAAAAAAACCATCTTTCGATGGTTTATTGTCTTCAACTAACGTTAGCGATTAACCTTAGTTGAGGTGGTATCCCCTAGGGGATTCGAACCCCTGTTACCGCCGTGAAAGGGCGGTGTCCTAGGCCTCTAGACGAAGGGGACACAAGGACTTATGTTTTTCCTCATAACTGAGGTCTTGCTATTTATCTCAAACAACTCGTTAGTCATTTGTGATGCACTCTATCTTATTAGGGATAGAGTGGTATCCCCTAGGGGATTCGAACCCCTGTTACCGCCGTGAAAGGGCGGTGTCCTAGGCCTCTAGACGAAGGGGACACAAGGACATATTAATTTGACAACTATTATGACTAACAGTGCTCTCGCTTAATATGGCGAAATTGGTGGAGCTAGACGGGATCGAACCGTCGACCTCTTGCATGCCATGCAAGCGCTCTCCCAGCTGAGCTATAGCCCCAAACTCTTTCGACAAAACTGAAACTCAGTATATCGCAGAAATT
>NZ_AKZL01000033.1:0-50564 GCF_000282755.1 Shewanella sp. POL2 | reverse complement strand
GGCCAAACGGCTAAACCCTAGCAATCAGCAACTTATTCCTTATTCATTACTCTGTAAGTAAGGTGCTAGTTGAGTTTCAATCCTCTCGATTTCATCCTGGGCATACAACAACTCGGACTCCGTTAAGCGGGATTGAGCCTGTTGCTGATACAAAAGCTGATCGCTATTCATCCCGTATTTGCTAAAGTTGCGCAGTAATATGCTCGACCAAATATATGTCTGAACTGGTTTATTAATCGACTCATGGCGATTGATATCAACAAGGGCTTGCATACCATCTTGGCTACCCAAGTCGGCGGCTTTACGGTACCAAGTCTCTGCGGTTTGCAGCGCTTCGCGGCTCGGATGCTCACCCTTGCGGTAGATTTCTGCTTGGTTAAGGTAGTAATAAGCCTGCTGCTCATTGGGGATAGGATGTTGATGTAGAAAGTTATTACACAGGCTTTGGGCTTCGCGGATCTCTAAGGTTCCTAAGCGCTTACTGAGCTTCTCATATGCGTCTTGATAGTCCCTGATATGGCTCATCGCTGCGAGTTGGTAATACATTAAGGCTTTAATCGGTTGGCGCGAGACACCTAAGCCTTCTTCATAGATTTTACCTAGGCCGAATAGTGCTTCCTCTTGCCACTGGGACGCTAGCGTCTCGAATTCTGTTCTTGCCTGCTGGTAGTCATTATCCGTTTGTGGGTCGAGTAGTTTAAGGTGTGCCAGCGCTAACTTGGCAAAAACATTGTCAGCGGCGCAGGATTTTTCTAACCAATAGCGAGCCTTACCATAGTCGACGGCAAAATCTTCACCATAGAGGAAACGTTTACCTAGGTAATACTGACGAAAATCATTTTCTACGGCATATTCGCTGAGTAGGGCTTCGGCACGGACGAGATCCTTAGGGCCGCCTTGGCCTGCGGCAAGCATATGGCCTAGGTTATCTTTTGCGAGTTCATCACCGGCGGCGACGGCTTTCTCAAAGTATTCCCGCGCTTTAACATAGTCAGAAGTGACACGTTCATCGTGCCAGTAGAGTGTACCTAAGTGGTAATAGGCATCTTGGTTTCCTTGGGCGATGGCTTTTTCAAACCAGTAAATGGCTTGGCTTGCATCGGGATCGAGAAAGGGTTGTCTGAGATACAAATAGGCGAGCTCATATTGAAACTCGACTTGCCCCGCTTCTGCACTGGTTTTGAGCTGTTCTACCTGTTCGCGTAACTGCTCGGGTGTTTGTGCCTCTGTGGCGACCAAGCTAGTTAGGGTGAGCATGGGTAAATATTGCGGATCGATCTCGGCGGCTTTTCGATACCAATATTCAGATGCCTTGGGATCGGCGGGGACTTGTTGGAATCGACCCGAATACAGCTCGGCCATGGCAATGGCGGCCACGGCAAAGCCCTTATCAACGGCTTGCTGAATATAGTCTAGGCCTGAGTTGACTTCGCCCTGATTGATTAATGTGAGTCCATGATTGAGTAGCGCTGAGGGTTCCCCTGCGGTAAGCGCTTCGGCTTGAATCTTCTTTTTTTGGTACTTTGCGAAAAAAACAAAGAGTACGATAAAGGCTATAATGATAAGTATCAACAACATAGTATTCCGTCACTATCGATATTTTGGCAGCACAGTAAACTTGTAACAGACTAAAATTGCAAGTGTAGTGTTTGAAGTTAGGTCGCTAAGTCTGATATATCCCATGTGAGTGGACGTCTTTTAAAGACGTATTCGTGATGCATTGTGAAGCGTATCATGTAATAGCTCGGATTAAATGAGTGGGTTACCAGACTCGGGTATGCTATTGCCCGTATCTAAAATGGAGCTAAGTGTTTATGAGAAAGCTGTTGTTGTGCCTGTCCTTCCTTTTCACTCCCATGATGGCGTTGGCTACAAGTTATGTAGCGGGAGACGCGATAAGTCCTATTTCATTGCAAGATCAAAATGATAAGGCGGTCAGTGTTACCGAACAAACCAAAGTAGTGCTCTTTAGTCGTAGCATGAAAGGTGGCGATATCATTAAAGAAACTCTAACGCCTTTAACGGGGGATAAGTTTCCTGCGCATTTAGTTTATGTGGCTGATATCAGTGGTATGCCATCGCTGATAGCCAAATTTGTGGCTGTACCACAAATGCAGGAACTGCCTTTTGCCATTGGTTTAGACAGGGAAGGGCAGATTAGCCGCCTATTGCCCGATACCAAAGATATGGCAACCATGATTTTATTGGATAATCTCAATATTCAAGATATTGCTTACTTTGACTCCAGCGAAGCCCTAGGCCAAGCCTTAGTCAAATTAAATGAGTCACAGCAGTAAAGTCGTAGGACTACGCCCTATCTGAGGGGGAGATATGTCCCCCTCTTTTATATCTGACTAATCCCTATATAACACTACAGATGTGTTTTCTCGCTCGGTATCACTACACCGTGGAACTTAATTAAGGTTCATCCTATCGTTTTCTCCCTGATAATCTGCCTTTAGCTAAAGAGGGCTGCCATCTTAAAAAATTCATTTTTAGCGCTAATAAAGCTCAAGATTCTTTGCAGAACTCTTATGCATAATTATCTGTTTTAAAAATAGTTTTTTTAGGTCCAATTCGGCTTAATATTTGTTGGAATAAAAAGTTAGTTATTAAGCATAAAAATTCGTTGCGTTAACTAAAAAAATAGCGTTTACTGCGCACGTTTTTAAGACACATAACGACTTTTTATCATCTGACCCAAAGGAGACTCTGGCCCAATGAGCCAATTTCAATCTATTGATGTTGCTGACTATTATGATGCTCAAACCTTCAAACGTATTGAAGAGTTTGCGAAGGATAAAGCGACCCCGTTCGTAGTGATTGATACCAGTATCATTGCGAAACAATACGATGACATGGTTAATAGTTTTCCTTATGCCAATGTTTATTATGCAGTTAAGGCAAACCCCGCGGCTGAGATCCTGACATTACTAAAAAATAAAGGGTCAAACTTTGATATTGCCTCGATTTATGAGCTAGATATGGTTATGAATGTCGGCGTTACAGCTGACCGTGTTAGCTATGGCAATACCATTAAAAAGCGCCAAGATGTACGTGCTTTTTATGAGCGTGGCGTGCGTATGTATGCATCGGATTCTGAAGCTGACTTACGTATGATCGCCGAAGAAGCGCCAGGTTCACGCATCTATGTGCGTATCCTGACCGAAGGCACAGACACCGCCGATTGGCCACTGTCTCGTAAGTTTGGTTGCCAAAATGAGATGGCTTATGAGCTGTTAGTGTTGGCGAAGGAATTAGGTTTAGAACCCTACGGTATTTCATTCCACGTGGGATCACAGCAGCGTGATATCGGTGCTTGGGATTCGGCTATTGGTAAAGTGAAAAGTATCTTCGATCGTTTGCGCGATGAGCACAATATTGTATTGAAGATGATCAACATGGGGGGCGGTTTCCCTGCGAATTATATCGACAAAACCAATCAACTCGGTGTCTATGCTGAGCAAATCACTCACTTCCTGAAGGAAGATTTTGGTGATGATCTTCCCCAAATTATTTTGGAGCCGGGTCGTTCGCTGATCTCTAACGCTGGGGTGTTGGTGTCTGAAGTGGTGCTGATCAGTAAAAAGTCATACACCGCATTAGAGCGTTGGGTGTTTACCGATGTGGGTAAGTTCTCTGGTTTAATCGAAACCATGGATGAGGCAATTAAATTCCCAATCTTCACCCATAAACAGGGTGAGCTGGATAAGTGCGTGATTGCTGGCCCAACCTGCGACAGCGCCGACATTATGTATGAGCACTACAGCTATGGTTTACCGAATGACCTAGCGATTGGAGACCGTATGTACTGGTTAACCGCCGGTGCTTACACCACGACTTATTCAGCGGTGTGTTTTAATGGCTTCCCACCACTGAAGGATTACTATTTGTAATCGGTCTTAGATAGCAACAAAAAGGGCGCTGCGGCGCCCTTAGTTTTTCTCGTGATAGCAGCTTAGCTGTGGGATTTGAGAATTTGATAGATCTCTTCTTTTAAGTGGAGTTTTTTGCTCTTGAGCTCTTTCACTGCGGGATTGAAATCACTACCGACACGTTTTTCCAGTTGTTTGATTTCCTCATCTAATTGATTGTGCTCGTTGAATTTACGTTGAAAATGAGCATCTTGGGTCTTTAAGGTGGTAATCAGATCTCGGTACTCTGGAAACATTGGCGTTCTCCTTGTCGTCTTTCTACTGTGCTTGGTCTCGTCTTAACCCTAACCTTAGGCATAATGAATAAACGTGATATGGATCAATATTTGTCCTTCTACAGGTTAATACTAAAGCGTGATTTCAGCAAATCAGCTATAAATCAATGATCTATATCTTTTATATTGCTTGATGTGGCGATTGAGTCAGATCTGACTCACACTTTATTCCACGTAATTGATACAAGCTCACAGAAGCATCACAGATTTGCTATCTTTGTGATCAAGCTGTAATAGATTTGGTAATTACATTACGGATGAACAATTCTTCTTGCCGATAATTCTGTGATCAAGTTAACCTTCACCGCTTCGATACTAGGTTAAAGTCGATTATATAAGAATTTTACTATCAAAAATGAAAGGGGTTTTCACGATGGCTGATGTATTTCATTTAGGTTTGACCAAAGCGATGCTCGATGGTGCTACGTTGGCGATTGTGCCAGGCGATCCTGAGCGTGTAAAACGTATTGCTGAGTTAATGGATAATCCAACGTTTCTTGCAAGCCACCGCGAGTACACCAGCTACATAGCGTATGCTGATGGTAAGCCAGTGGTGATTTGTTCTACCGGTATCGGTGGTCCATCAACATCGATTGCGGTAGAAGAGTTAGCGCAATTAGGCGTGAATACCTTCTTACGTGTTGGTACTACAGGTGCGATTCAACCCCATGTGAATGTGGGTGATGTGATTGTGACTCAAGCGTCAGTGCGTTTAGATGGCGCGAGCTTACATTTTGCACCAATGGAGTTCCCTGCGGTGGCTAACTTTGAATGTACCACAGCTATGGTTGCTGCGTGCCACGATGCGGGCGTAGAGCCACATATTGGTGTTACCGCATCTTCAGATACCTTCTATCCAGGTCAAGAGCGTTACGACACTGTCACTGGCCGTGTGACCCGCCGTTTTGCTGGTTCAATGAAAGAGTGGCAAGAAATGGGCGTGCTGAACTATGAAATGGAATCAGCTACCCTATTTACTATGTGTGCGACTCAAGGTTGGCGCGCTGCCTGTGTGGCGGGTGTGATCGTAAACCGTACTCAACAAGAAATTCCTGATGAAGCAACAATGAAGAAAACCGAAGTCAGTGCGGTTTCTATCGTGGTTGCAGCGGCTAAGAAGTTACTCGCGTAATCTTGGTTAAATATCACTCCCCTGCAAAGCGAGTGGCTCAATAACAAAAAAGGTGCCTTGGGCACCTTTTTAATGTTCAAAAGTAACTTTGACTTTTGCCAGTCACTGTTAGAAGTGGTACTGAGCAATTACAGAGTAAGTGTCTTGGTCGACACCTTTCACGCCGTATTTATTGGTCCACAGATCGTACTCGATACCTACCAGCAGTTTATTTGCCTTATGGTCACCAAATAGGCTCTTACCTAAATCGTATTTAAGCTGAGGATTAAAGTGGAAGTTCTCTTCATAACCACTGTTGTCTGTTGCAAATACCCAATCGATAAAGCCATCGAGAATGATGTTAGCAGACCCTACAGGGATATCGATTCTGAATACTGGGGTGAACTGCCAGCCATCACTGATATTGCCTGAGCTCATCGCATCGCGACGATAGGTGTTGAAGTTAAGGTAGGTAAAGTAAGGCACGGCAACATCGACCCCTAAGCCATAGAGCAAGCTATGCACAGGGCCTTCACCTTCTTCGTAGGTGAGGGCTAATGAAAGATCGGTGATTGGGCCGAAGGCAATCTTTTCGCCGAGGATTTTACTCGCGCTAAAGCGAGGTGAAATCTCTCCGTAGGTGGTGCTATCCATGCCCGTGTGGTCGCCTTTGAAATAGATAAAATCTTGGAAGGCAAACCAATCACCGTATTTCCATGCACCAGCGGTTTCGAGTGTGACTGTTGTTTGCTTGTCCGAAGGAGCCAAGTCGTAGTCTTCGCCATAAAGGGCGGTTGCACTGAAATCCCACCACTGTACTAAGTCACCAGCAAATGCTTGAGGTGTAAGCATTAATGCTAGACATAGGCATGTCTTTTTCATTGTTATTTCCTGTTGTAGGGGTAGAGGTTAATAAGGTTGTACTCAGTTCCTGCTCTGTGCACTGTATGGCAAAGCGACTCAGGTGTTGTGTCTTGAGTCGACCCCCGACAGAGAGCTAGGTCAAAAGTGCGGGCAATATATGCAAAAATTTACAATTATTCAAAGTTTTTATCGAATGTTGTTGTGAAAATCACATAATCATATTGTGGGTTTGTATTTGCTTAATTTATTGATTTTGTATGATTATTTATTGTTTCCATTCTTGTTTGTTGATGTTTTAAGCTAACTTTTTGAATTGATTGTGCTTAATTTTAGAACAGAAACCCATAGCGTTTTCACTATAAGGCGATTCAGCCTATTAGTCAGCTTCAGTTATTTCCCTTGCTGTCGTGTAAAAATCGGCGTATAAATTTATGACATATTATGTCGCGCGTCTGTTGTTCTGCTGCTATAGTGCTGCACTGGATGCTCTCATTTCAGGGGGAAATATGGAGTTTTCGAATCTGATTGTCATCTGGTCTATTATCGGGATTATCTTGATGCTAGCGGAACTGGTGATACCCGGAGGTATAGTTGTGCTTCTTGGTGCCGCCTGTTTAGTGGTCGCAGGTGCCTTAGGTATTGGCCTAGTGGAAGGCCTAGTTCAAAGTCTGACACTGTGGTTTATGTCGGCCATTGTTCTATTGCTTGCCTTTCGGCAAGTCACACAAAAATTGGTCGGTGGGGATTCCCATGTGGACAACACCGATGAAGAACTTGATATCTACAATCAAATCGCTCGAGTGAAACAAACCATAGGCCCAGGACAAACGACAGGAAGAGTCGAGTTTCAAGGGAGCGAATGGCCCGCATTGGGGGATGGTAGTGTCATTGCTGCGGGCTCTGAGGTCAGGATTATCTGCCGTGAAAACATTGCCCTAGTGGTTGAGCCTGTTCATCAGGCAACGTCTCAAAACTAAAGGATGAGTCTATGTTTGTGTTTACCTTAATCATTTTATTTGTCTTGTTTATTCTCTATAAGCTCATGCTAATAGTGCCAATGCGCGAGGTGCATGTCATTGAGCGTTTAGGGAAATTTCGCACTGTGTTACAACCGGGATTTCATTTCTTAATTCCCTTTTTCGACCGTGTGGCCTATCGCCACGATACTCGTGAGCAAGTGCTCGACGTGCCGCCACAAAGCTGTATCTCCAAGGATAACACTCAGCTTGAAGTGGATGGTTTAGTGTATCTGAAGGTTATGGATGGAAAACTAGCTAGCTACGGTATTGAAAACTATCGTAAAGCTGCCGTCAATCTGGCGCAAACTACGATGCGTTCTGAAATCGGTAAGCTCACTTTGAGTGAAACCTTTTCCGAGCGTGACCGCTTAAACGAATCCATAGTGCGCGAGATTGATAAGGCGTCTGAGCCTTGGGGGATCAAAGTGTTACGTTATGAGATCCGTAATATCACACCATCGCGCCACGTGATCCATACCCTTGAAAAACAAATGGAAGCCGAGCGCCGTAAACGCGCTGAAATTACCCTAGCCAATGCTGAAAAGGCTGCGATGATCAATATGTCAGAGGGTGAACGCCAAGAGGCGATTAACATTTCTGAGGGCCAAAAACAGAAGCGTATCAACGAAGCTAAAGGTACAGGCCAAGAGATTGCCATTATTGCTAAGGCAAAGTCCGAAGGCATGGCTATGATTTCCCAAGCGTTAGCGGTTAATGGTGGTACCGATGCGATGAATATGTTGTTAAAAGAGCAGTTTATTGCTCAGGTTGGTAAGATCCTCAACGATTCGCAAGTGTCGGTCGTCCCCGCTGAAATGGCAAAACTCGAAGGATTCTTCGAAGGTATGGAACAAGTCACCCAAACCGTGGCTGGCCATAATGCAACTAGCAAAGGAGCTCGCTAATGGAAATCCCATTGAATACTGATGTCGCAGTAATGGTTATTTGGGGACTGATTTTCGCCATATTTGTGATTAAGCTGTTCCAATCCATTCGCTTAGTCCCGACTAAATCGGCCTATATCGTTGAGCGTTTAGGTAAGTACCACTCGACGTTAGATGCGGGTTTCCACACCCTGATCCCATTTGTCGATAAAGTGGCTTATATCCATGACTTAAAAGAGGAAACTATCGACGTGCCACCACAGGAGTGCTTCTCGAGCGATGAGGTGAATGTGGAAGTCGATGGGGTGATTTATATCTCTGTTACCGATCCTGTGAAGGCAAGCTACGGCATCACCGACTATCGTTATGCTGCTATCCAGCTGGCACAGACCACCACGCGCTCTGTGATCGGCACTTTAGATCTCGACCGCACCTTTGAAGAGAGGGATGTGATTTCGGCCAAGGTAGTGGAAGTGCTCGACCAAGCAGGCGCCATGTGGGGGATCCGCGTGCATCGTTATGAGATTAAAAACATTACGCCGCCCGAGACGGTGAAAAACGCCATGGAAATGCAAGTGAATGCCGAGCGTGAGCGCCGTGCATTATTGGCAAAGAGTGAGGGTGATAAGCAGAGTAAGATCAATCGTTCCGAAGGGATTAAAGCGGAAACGATTAACCGTTCTGAGGGGGAAATGCAGCGTCGTATCAACGAGGCCGAAGGTAAAGCGGAGGAGATTTTAACGCTGTCGCGCGCAACTGCCGAATCGATTGAACGTTTAGCAACAGTGATTGCCGCTCCTGGTGGCCATAACGCACTGCGTATGCAACTCGGTGAGCAATACTTTAAGCAGCTTGATGGTTTAAGCCAAAAGTCTAGCCGTATTGTGTTGCCCGGTAATATGGTCGATTTCGATTACTGGATGAATAGCATAGGCTTAAAAGAGAAAGCTTAAGACACTAAACCATGCAGTTGCTTAAATATTCATAACTTAAGCACCAATAAACCTAAGGCCAAATAGTGATATTTGGCCTTATTTTTTGCGGTTTTGCATAGGATTGACAAGGATGATTGGTTGAAAATGTTTCGGACGAATGCATCTAATTGACGCGGTACAGGGGGAATTCAATGAAGCCATCCGTTGGCGTTACATTGTATTAAGACTAAGCGCGTTAATAGGCCAAACGTTCAGAGATTTCAGAGTGGGAATGGGTTTCGATAAGCCGCGCTATAGTGTCTTGTTCAAGTACTGCTAAGGCGGAAATTTCGTTGTAAATCTTATCCTGCACATCTAAAGGCATGTGAACATGCTCCATAAACATCCGGATACTTAAGGCGTCACCACTTTTGAACAGTTGGCTAAATTCAGAGGCTTCGATCTCGATTAATGCATTCATAATACTTCACCCTGAGGTTGGTTTTTGGAGAGTAGACAACAGGTTTTGCTGTTTATTAAGAGATACGCCTAAGTTTGATCTAGGTCAATTAAACGCCATATTAATCTTTCTTAATAAACAAATTTACTGTGTAAAAATAGGTGGTTATAAATTCCATAAAATGAAGTTGTGACTTATACCAATCACATTAAATATCTAATCAGTTCAGAGCCTCACAGGCATCTCAATCCAAGGCGCATTGACGCAGAAATGGTTATTCCCTTTTAAGTCAATGTAACACGGGAGTGAGATGCCTGTGAGGCTCCCGAAGGGCGGGGTTGAACGTGCTTTATACTGCGTTTAAGGCTTTCGACAGAGCGCCACTATGCCTTCAAGCCTTCGCCTTGTCTAAAACCCGTTTAACTCCCGCTGAATGAACAGATATTTAATACGATTGGTATTAGCTCAATGTTTAAAACGAGGCGAAAGAGGGTGGTTGGGAGCGGACTTCAGTTGGCAAGAAGATAAAAAATCGCGGCGCGTGATGGCTCACGCGCCGCGATTCAGAGACCCATTTCCGAGTAGGATTACTTAGGAATGGCTAAGAGTTGGCAGCCATTGATCCCTGCATTTTGCAAGGTGTGACGCTTACGCTCGGCATCACGTTTGCGCTCATAAGGCCCGAGGATGACTTTGTACCAAGTGCCTGAGGTGCCCTCAATTTGTCTGACCTGCGCTTCTAATCCTTGGAATGCAATCACGGCCTTCATCTGGTTCGCCTGCGACTCCTGACGGAATGAGGCGCACTGCAATTGATATTGCTGTGGCGCTCGCGTCGCCACGACATCAGGAATATCCACTTCGACGTGTTTATTCTCAAGCTCGTCCAGATAGGTCCATTCTTCCTTGGGTTTTGGCGGCAAGGCATTCGGATCTTTCTTCGGCACTTCAACTACCGGCTGTTCCTCTACCGGAGCGGCGACGGCGACTTCTTGGCGCTCAACCTCTTTCACCTTTGGCGTTAGCGTTGCAGCGGGTTCTCTTGCCTTCACTTCTTTTTCTGTTTTGACTTCAACAGGCGCTTCCTGCTTAGCTGTGTCTTTAATGCTCCACAGAAAATACCCAAAACTGCCTACTGCTACAAAGGCAAACAGGATCAGAGGAATTGGAAGTTTACGGCGAGGAGGGGCCTTTTTAGCCGCAGGCCTTGCGCGTGTCGCGCGGATCGGGCGCGGTTTTGCGCCCGATTGCGGTCTTCTGTTGGCATAGTCACGATTGCTCATGGCTTACATCCGTTCTAGGGTTTCGATACCTAGTAGATTTAGGCCTTTTTGCAGAGTGCTCGCCGTCAGTTGTGACAGCAGTAAACGACTGTGTTTTTGCTCGTCGTTATCGGCTGCAAGCACTGGGCAGGCCTCATAGAAACTAGAGAAAGCCCCTGCTAATTCATAGAGGTAACCGCAGAGCACATGTGGTTGGCCTTTGTCGATAACACGGCTTAGGATTTCACCAAACTGCGCCAGTTTGTTGCCTAGATCTTTCTCTTTTTCGTGGTCGAGTACGATTTTGGCTTGGCTTAAGTCAACATCGGTTGCACGCTTGAAAATGCCAGCGACACGGGTGTAAGCGTATAACAGGTAAGGCGCGGTATTGCCTTCAAAGCTCAGCATTTGCTCGAAGCTGAAGATGTAATCGCTGGTACGGTTTTTCGACAGATCAGCATACTTCACCGCGCTGATCCCAACTACGCGGGCAATCTCTGCAAGTGTCGCTTCATCCATATCTGGATTCTTACTGCGAACTAATTCCAGCGCGCGGTTGTTGGCTTCGTCGAGCAGATCAACTAATTTCACCACGCCACCAGTACGGGTCTTGAACGGACGACCATCTTCGCCATTCATAGTACCAAAGCCTAAGTGCTCGAGTGACATATCCTCGCGGACAAACTTGGCCAGTTTGGCAAGGCTAAACACTTGCTGGAAGTGCAGTGCTTGGCGTAAATCAACAAAGTACAGCACGCGGTCGGCTTTGAGTACACTTGAGCGGTAACGCATCGCGGCTAAGTCGGTTGTGGCGTACAGGTAACCACCATCGGCTTTTTGAATGATAACCGGCAGTGGTTCGCCTTCTTTTGTGCGGAAGGCCTCTTGGAAGACCACTTTGGCGCCGTTACTTTCAGTCAATAAACCTTGGGCATCTAAATCTTTAACAACTTGCTCTAAATCGGCGTTGTAGGCGCTTTCACCGTGCACGTCGGCGCGGGTTAAACTCACCCCTAAACGCTCGTATACTTCGTGGCAATGGCTTAGCGAAATATCGTTAAATTCGCGCCACAGTTTGTTGCAGTACTCATCACCGGATTGCAGTGCAACCACAAGCTGACGGGCGCGGGTTGCGAACTCAGCCGATTCGTCGAAACGCAGTTTGGCGGCGCGGTAGAAGGTTTCGAGATCCGATAACTCTAATTGGGCTTGTTCGCCATTGGCCGCACGTAATTCTTCCATGTAAGCCAGCAACATACCAAATTGGGTGCCCCAGTCGCCCACGTGGTTTTGACGGATCACTTTGTGGCCTAAAAACTCGAGGGTGCGCACCACGCTATCGCCGATGATGGTTGAACGCAGGTGACCTACGTGCATCTCTTTGGCGAGGTTGGGTGATGAATAATCCACAACGATAGTTTGTGGTGCGGGTAATTTGATCCCTAAATGCGCATCGCCAATCGCGGCTTGTAATTGGTTAGCCAGTGCGCTGTCATCGATGAAGAAGTTGATAAAACCAGGACCTGCGATTTCAACTTTTGCCACATAGGCGGAGGCGGGAAGGTTGTCGATGATCAGCTGTGCTAATTCACGCGGATTTTTACCCGTTGCCTTGGTTAGCATCATGGCTACGTTGGTTGCCAAGTCGCCATGGCTCTTATCCTTGGTTCGATCTACTTGAATTCGAGCCTCAAAATCCGCAGGTAAAATACCTTGTTGTTTAAAGGATTCGATAGTTTGTTCAAGTAATGATTGGATATGTGATTTCATGGGTTAATTAGCTACTAACTTTAAGAGTGAATACAGGGAATAACCGCGTATTTTAGCCGTTTGTGGTGACTAATTGCTATCTTCCCGATGATTTTTTATCAAATTATTGAATCACAACAGATCCTGTGGATCCCTATCTAGGCTCCAGCGGCAGCGTTTGGCTTCCGGCAGTTGTTCCACAAGCGGATAAATACGCTCGAACTCCTGCTGTAATCTATGTCTATGTTTGGCTTGAAACATCAACTGGCGGCGGAACTTACCGGCCTTTCGATCGAGTGGCGCGGGCATTGGGCCGATAATCTCAAACTCTTTATCTTGGGGCAGCAAGGATGCAAACGCATTAAGAAAGTTATCGGCATCCACGGCGGAGTGAGCCTCGGCGCGCACCAGTACCATATGCCAAGCGGGTGGCAAGAGCGCCATTTGCCGTTCTTTTAATTGGCTGCGAGCAAACTCACCATAACCGCGGTGGAGTAAATCCCTAAGGATCGGGTTATCACTCTGGTGAGTTTGCAGAAGCACTGTACCGGGTTTATTAGCCCGCCCCGCGCGGCCAGCCACTTGGGTATAGAGTTGGCCGAAGCGCTCTGGCGCCCTAAAGTCGGCGCTAAATAGCGCACCATCGACATCGAGTAAGCCCACTAAGGTGACATCAGGGAAATGGTGCCCTTTGGCCAGCATTTGGGTGCCGACGAGGATCTTATACTCGCCCTTATGAATCGCACTTAAATGGTTTTCAAGTGAACCTTTAAGGCGGGTGGTATCGCGATCGATTCGCACCACGGGATATTTAGGAAACTCCAATTGCAGTGCTTCAGCGAGCTGTTCGGTGCCGATACCTTGGCCCATCAACATGGTACTGCCACAATTGTGACATTGCCTTGGGATGGCATATTGATTACCACAGTGGTGGCAGCGAATTTCCCCAAGGGATTGATGTACGGTAAAAAAACGCATCGCAGCGGTCGCATTCGTGTAAGTGGCCACATTCATGGCAGAGCAGTGCTGGTGCAAACCCGCGGCGGTTTAAAAATAGTAATACCTGATTTCCGGCCTCTAAATGGCTGCGGATCTCGTTGATAAGTGGTGCCGACATGCCCGCCTTAAGGGGCAGGTTTTTAATATCGATAATACCTTGGCGTACTTTTTTAGCATTGCCAGCCCGCTCACCGAGTTGCAGATGATGATAACGACCACTGAGCGCATTTTGCAGGCTTTCTAAGGAAGGCGTTGCTGAACCTAAAATCACCGGAATAGATTCTAAATGCCCACGCATTACCGCTAAGTCGCGGGCATGATAACCAACGCCTTCTTGCTGTTTAAAGCTGCTGTCGTGCTCTTCGTCGAGGATGATTACACCGGGAAATGCCATCGGCGTAAACAATGCGGAGCGAGTACCAATGATGATGGCCGCTTGGCCACAGCGAGCTTGCCGCCAGGCTTCGAGGCGCTGATTGTCGGTTAAACCTGAGTGTAGCACGGCAACATTCACTTTAAATCGGCGTTTAAAGCGATTGATGGTTTGCGGCGTGAGGCCAATTTCAGGCACTAGAATAAGTGCTTGTTTACCTTGCTTAAGGATATGTTCGAGCAAGGCTAAATAGACTTCTGTTTTACCCGAACCGGTAATGCCCTCGAGCAGAGTACAGTGATATCCTTGTTGCTGGGTTAATACCGTTACGGCAATTGCTTGCTCTTTATTTAGCCTGTGGGGCGTTTCATCAAGTTCGAGTTGGCTGCGCCAATCGAGATTGAGCTCGGCGAGTTTTTCGTGGCGGGCAATCCAGCCTTTATCTTCTAAGGTTTTGAGCGCGGTCTTGTTCAGCGCTAGGCTGATGACTTCTTCCTGGGTGAGACTGGTTTGTTTTAGCTGTTCGAGTAATTTTTTTTGAGCGGGCGCGCGCTTTAAGGTTTCTGGCGCAATATTACTGCCTAGCTCTGTGATGTGCCAGTACTGGATTTTTTGTGGCGCGGCATCTAGGCCCTTGCGCAGTGCTACAGGTAAGGCTTGAGTGAGCATTTGGCCTTGGCTGCAAAAGTAGTATCGGGCCGCCCATAGGGTTAATTTATAGAGCGATTCTGGCAATAAGGGCGCGTCATCAATAAACTCTATAACGAATTTCAGTTGCGTTGGCGCCAGATCGCAACTGTCAGTAATGGCGGTAACGAGACCAATAAGTTGTTGGCGTCCAAAGGGGACTTTGACCCGAACGCCAATTTGTGGCTTGGCTTGGGGGCTATCATCGCTTTGCTCGTTTGTCTTTACGCGATAAGTAAAGTTTTGCCGCATAGGCACAGGTAACGCAACTTCAACAAACAGTGACATATGCTGGGCGAGTCTAAAAGGGAAATGAGGTTTAGTGTACTCAGCGCGGCTAGCAAGGGCTAGTCCTAATGACAGTTTATCCAAGGATAGTTGAGAGTAAGTAAATGACTAAAATAGCGAAATCATTAGGACTCTTTGCCTTAGTATGCAGTGCTGCTGTGCAGGCACAGGTTTCCCATGTCAGCATCAACAATCGGATGTTTGAATTGGGCGCCTATCCCAAAATGCGCGTGAATGTGATCAGTGATAATCAGGATATGACGCGGCTTGAGTTTGTGTTGCATCAGTCCAGCGGTGAAGAAAAGCTGATGGCTGAGCAGCTTAATCGTTTTTTGATATTGCTGACGGGAGTTGAGGATGTCACTGATCCTAAGGCACGCTTGTTAGTTCGTGAATATCGAGTCGATCGCTGGTATGAAGTGAAAAATCTGCCGCTGTTTGATAATACTTCCTCTGCGACGTCTTCAGTATCGCAAGCAAAAACAGCGGTTGTTAAATCAAGCAAAGCAGCCAAAGCCGAAACTAGTCAGTTGGCGGCAAGCTCTGCTAAAAGTGACAAAACCACAGTTAAATCAACTAAGGTTGTGCAAGAGGTGAATTTAGTCACCGCTGAAGCAGATGTTGCGCCCGTTATTGTGGCGGCTGTGACGGCAAACGTTGCTGCGCCCCGCGCTTCTGGATTTACCTTCCCAGAGGATAAGCCTGACGCGAAAGCATCCTCAGCTTCGAGTTTGTCTACAGAACCTTCTATAGCTAAGCCATCGACCGAACCATCTGCTGCCCAAGTCTCATCTGCAAACGCAGATATGGTAAAAGCTGATAAGAATATAAATGGGATTGATGTGTCTGAAGCTAAGACAGCCGAAGTGACTAAGATTGCTAGCTCGACAAATGCCAATGCAACAAGCTCGGGTGAGTGTATGTTGGATTATCACAACGAGACCCTATGGCGGATTGCCAATCGCTATGCCCTTGAGTGGCAAGTCAGTGTATATGGTGCGATGTTGGCGATTCATGACGCTAATCCTAAAGCATTTGCTAAAAATCGTATCAATGCCTTAAAGAAAGATGCCATTTTAACTTGTCCATCGGTTGAGATACTCGCGCGTTATCCCAATGCTCAGGCCGCTAAGGCGAGTTTCGAAGATAGGGAAGCTGGCCAATAAAAGCAGAAACAAATGGGCAGTAAACAAGTGGATTATCGTTAAAATGCTCAGATAATCTACTTGTATCCGCTTAGGTGATACTGTAATATCCTGCGCCCTAACATATCCGTTATTAACTGCATGTGGTGTCCGACTTCGGGTTGGAAGAGCGACATGGCCTTACTTTTGAGGTAACCCCAATGAAACCAGGTATCCACCCAGAATATGCAGTAATCACTGCAAACTGTACTTGTGGCAACGTAATCAAAGTAAACTCTACTGCTGGTAAAGACCTGCATTTAGACGTTTGTGGTGCATGTCACCCATTCTACACAGGTACACAAAAAATTGTTGATACAGGCGGTCGTATCGACAAGTTCAACAAGCGTTTTGGTATGCTTGGCAAGAAATAATTGCGTTAGCAATATTTCTCTCGAAGGCGCCTCTGGCGCCTTTTTGCTTTTTGTCGTTAGCTGGCACGTAATCGCTACTTTTTAGCCTTTCTGGTACGACTTCAATTAAAAAAACACCACTATCACTTTCTTCCTGTTGAAATTGCGCAAAATCGACTTATTTATAGTAATTAACGATAAGATAATGCTAGTTAGTGTCTTTAGTGTAATTTAGTCAACATTTTTTAGGTTTGACTACAGTTTTACCCTTGTTTTATTGCATATTTTCGTTTGTTTTCTACAAAATTAAACAGGTAATCATTCGTTATCGACTAAGATAAGTTTGTAAAACTTAGCTTAGGGCGACAATTCAGCCGTAAAGGCGAAATTTCTCAAGATCTTATTTAAAATGTGACCTAATTGGCGTATCTTACCCCGACCTGCCACACTGTTTAAATCACCCATAAATGAGGTGATCTTGAGTCGGTCGGCCTTACTTCCATACTTATAAATGTCGCATTTCAGGATGTTAAAATGTCAGATATTCGTCAACAAGCACTCGATTATCATGAATTCCCCGTTCCCGGTAAAACTGCAGTATGCCTCACTAAACCTGCTGAAACGAGCCATGACCTCGCGCTAGCCTATAGCCCTGGTGTGGCTGAACCAGTACGTGAAATTGCCGCTAATCCTGAAAATGCCTATCGTTATACCAACAAAGGTAACACTGTTGCCGTTATTTCTAACGGTACGGCGATTCTGGGCCTGGGCAACTTAGGTCCATTAGCTTCAAAGCCAGTTATGGAAGGTAAGGCACTATTATTCAAACACTTTGCTAATATCGACTCGACCGATATTGAAGTAACGCATAACACTGCTGAAGAGTTTATTAATACAGTTGCGGCCATTGCTGGCACCTTTGGTGGGATTAACCTTGAAGATATTAAAGCGCCGGAGTGCTTTGTTATCGAGCGTGAATTGATTGAGCGTTGTAATGTGCCAGTGTTTCACGATGACCAGCATGGCACAGCCATTGTTACCGCAGCTGGCATGATTAACGCTTTAGAGATTCAAGGTAAACTGATTAGCGATGCCACTTTTGTGTGTATGGGTGCTGGTGCGGCTGCCATTGCCTGTATGACCATGTTAGTGAAGTGTGGTGCTAACCGCGCCAACATTTACATGCTTGACACCAAAGGCGTGATCCATGCGGGTCGTACTGATCTGAATGAATACAAAGCCTTGTTTGCGAATGAGACTGACAAGCGTACCTTGCAAGATGTGATTAAAGGCGCTGACGTTTTCTTAGGGCTATCCGGCCCAAATGTGATTGGTGCTGAAGAAGTGGCCATGATGGCGGATAAGCCAGTGATTTTTGCCTGCTCAAACCCAGACCCTGAAATAAAACCTGAACTTGCCCACGCGACGCGCAGCGATTTAATTATGGGCACTGGTCGCAGCGATTATCCAAACCAAGTGAACAACGTACTGTGTTTTCCGTTTATTTTCCGCGGCGCATTAGATGTGCGTGCATCGTGCATTAACGATGAGATGAAGATTGCGGCTGTGCATGCCATTGCCGGATTAGCGAAAGAAGAAGTCCCAGCAAGTGTACTTAAGGCTTATCCAAAGGTAAGTTCATTAAGTTTTGGTCCTGAATATGTGTTACCAAAACCGATGGATCCACGTTTATTGCCGCGCGTGGCCCGCGCCGTGGCGCAAGCGGCCATTGATTCGGGTGTTGCTGCAATAACGACTTTGCCCCAATATGCGGATTAAGCGACAAGAGAATTAATAGAAGAAGAGGCTAATTAGCCTCTTTTTTGTTTTAACGTTGGCTGAAATCTCTGCTATTGGCGCGATTTTCAATGTCTTTGAAAATAAATCCTAGGTTGCCTTTTAGCTTATGCTACTGAATAATCTTGAGTAGCATTTGTTTAACTCATGTTAAGAGTGCACCAATAATTATAATAATCCTGCAGGATAGCGGCTCGATGAAATTCACTCGAATGTTAACAACAAAACTAACCAGCTTCTGGTTAATGTCTTTAGCCGCTATTGCCTTCGTCTTTTTACTCAGCGCAATGATGAGTTTTGTACAATTAACCTATAAGTTTCAGCAGCAGAAAGTGTCTGAACTTGAATCCCTTCTAATAGAGCATTATCACTCCCAGCCCGATTGGGAGTTGGAGTCTTGGCTGCCTCCCATGTTGCTGGCGTATAACGCCGTTGAATTTCGTTTAACCATAAAGAGCGAAGTGCTTTTCGCCTATCACGGCAATGTGCAGACGCAAAATGCCATGGTGTATACCCATTTGCTCGATCCTCAGTCGGGTCTCACTATGGCACTGAGCTTGCCACAACCTTTCGAACATTACAGTGTGAGTTGGTATGAGTTGCTTATCTTGGGCATTGGCTTACTAGCTGTGATTGCTTTGGTACGTTTTGGGCATATATGGTTTTCGCAACAGTTGGATGGTATTGAAGAGCTTGCTCAGCGCAGTCGATTAATTTTACAAGGTAAACACGAACAAGCGCTGGCAACCCCTGGTAATGGTAAGCCAAGACTAATCAATAGAGCCTTAACCAAACTGCTTGAGGAATTGCAGGATGCCCATAAGGAACGAGGTCGTTTCGATAAGTTTATTCGCTCCAATACCTTTTTAGATGCGCAAACCCGTATTGGTAATCGGCTGTTTTTAAATAACCGCCTCGATGCCATGAGCCATGACCAAGGTATGGTCGCTCATGGGGTGATTTATCTGTTAGAAATGGATGATCTCGATTTGATACAGCAGGCAAAGGGTGAAGCTGCTGTTAAAGAGTTACTCCATGCGACCGTCAATAGTATTAACTCTATCTTGCAAACCTTGCCGAACAGTATTTTTGCGCGGCGTAACCATAATCAATTTGCGATAGTTGTGCCCCACGTCTCTTTGATTGAGGCAGATCAGCTCGCCAGTAAGTTACTTAAAGTCTGCTTGAGTCAAACCTTGCCCGATGATGTGGACAATAGAGATAACTTTTACCACTTGGGCTGTGCTTATTTTACCGCTGGGGATAATGTTAATCAGCTGCTTGATGAGGCCGATATGGCGTTACGTGCTGCTCAATTACAAGGTAATAGTAATTGGTTTATGTACGATAAGGGCGCGATTGATGAGGAGTTTGCCAAAGGCTCGGTGCGTTGGCGCAGCTTCTTAGAGAATGCCTTAGTTCAGCGGCGTTTTTATCCCTTTAGTCAGCCCATTATGGATTTAGATGGGAGAGAGCACCATAAAGAGATCTTTACCCGGGCGCGGGATAATCAAGGGACATTAGTGCGGGCGACGTTGTTTATCCCCATGGCAAACAAATGTGGTTTGATGCCACAAATTGAACGGCAGATGATTGAGCGTGTATTGGGGTTGCTCGGCCAAGAGCAGCATAAAGATCAAATCTATAGTGTGAATCTTAGCTTAGATAGTTTGATGAGCCGGGCCTTTACCCAGTGGCTTAAAACGACCTTACTTGAGCATCGCCATCTGACACCTCAACTGATTTTTGAGGTGTCAGAGGATATAGTGATCCAGCATCAAGACAAGCTTCAGCCTAAACTCGATATGATCCGTAAGATGGGAGCTCGTCTGTGTGTCGACCATGTTGGACAACAGGTTGTTGGCACTTACTATATCCGAGAGTGCCATTTCGACATGATTAAACTGCACCGTTCTATCGTACGTCATATTCATTTACGCCCTGAAAATCAATTGTTTATTCGTAGTTTAATCGGTGGTTTGTACCGTACTGAAGTGCAAGTGTGTGCGGAGGGGGTTGAAGTGTTTGAAGAATGGCAAACTTTGCAAATTCTCGGGGTGGGGATGGCCCAGGGCATGTATTTTAGCGATCCAGCAGAGGTGTTATAAGTCGTATTGTTTTCCCCGAGTGATGTGATCCTCGTGGAAGAATAGGGCTGGGTTGTTGAATTTCTCTATAAAATTCACAGATTAGCGGATAAACTAGCCTGTGCCAAAATTATGACGCTGGATATGACGAATTTCGCATTCTAAATGCTGTGAGCTTATCTCCGTCTGGTGGTGTAGAAATAGCGCAATTCGCTGGCTTATCACTCAAGCTTAACTTTATCGGAAGACAGGCATTTTTATGGATAAAGGACTTTTTGCTCGGTTGGCCTTTTGGCGAGCCAAACAGACGGGTGTTGCACTGGGGGTGTATGTCTGTGCTGATAAGCTGTGGGTCTATGCACCTGCCACCGAACGTCTGCATGAGCAGTGGGTTTCTTTTGAATTACAACAAGATCAATGGCAAAGTGTCTTTGCTGAACTTGCCAGCACTTTCCCCCATGCCGCTTTACAGATCACTCTTAGTAGTGGTCGCTATCAATTGCTCGTCGCCGATAAACCGAATGTCGATAGTGAAGAATTATCTCAAGCTTTGATTTGGTCTATCAAAGATATGGTCAATATTCCTGTGCCGCAAATTCACTTGGATTATTTTGAGTCCCCTTTGCCAAGCAATAAACTCAATGTTGTCGTGGTTGATAAAGATAAGTTGATCAATATGGTTCAAGCCATCAGTGAGCAAGGTTTGACTGTTTTAGGGATTAGCATCGAAGAACTCGCGATGACCAACCTGTTTATCGATGATAATCAGGCAAGATTGGTCGTTAGCCATCATTCTGGGCAGGAGTTGTTACTGACGGTGGTAAAACAGGGGCTGTTATATATGCAGCGCCGTGTACGCGGTTTTAGCCAATTAGATAAGGCTGAAGTGGATGAACTAAACTATGGATTGGCAGATAACTTAAGCCTAGAAATTCAAAGATCTATGGATTATTTTGAGAGTCAACTGCGCCAGCCTCCTGTTAACTCCATTGAGTTATTTGCCGACGGTGCGGTCGATGCCTTAGCGAAGTTGGTGTCGGCCAACTTTAATCAAGCCGTTAATGTGGTTAATAAGACCTCCGTTGGCGCGAAAATGGCGGGATTGGCCTTTAGTGAGCTTTCACGAGGTGACGAGTGATAAAATCGAGAGTCAACCTATATTCTGCCGCCCTATTGCCGCCAAAGCAGAGCTTAACCTTCGCTAAATTAATCAGTTATACCGTAGGCTTGTTAGTTGTCTGCGGTGCAGTTGCCGGTTTTAGCTATTGGACATTAAATGAGTCTGTGCAGGCGCTAAGCCAAGCGTCAGCGCAAAAACAGCAATTTGACCAGCAAAAGGCGGAGTTTGAAGCACAAATCGCCGCCCGTAAACCCGATCCTGAGTTAGTCGCGCGCGTCGAGTTAGAGTCACAGCAGCTCGAGCTAAAGCAATTATTAATGAATGAGCTGGCACTGCGTTCCTCCCTCACCAGCCGAGGTTTTGCACCTGTATTGAAGGATTTGGCTATGGTGGCCGATGCGAGTGTTTGGCTTAACCATATTGTGATTAACGAGCAGCACTTTATGTTTGAAGGATTTGCTGATCATCCACAGAGTATCCCGCTTTGGGTGAGTAAGCTAAAAGCGACCCAGACCTTAAAAGGGCAGGCTTTTTCGTCTATGACCATGGATCGCGGTGAGGATAAACCGCTGGCTTTCACGCTGACGAGTGAGACTCCAGAGGAGCAGGCGCGATGAAAGCCCAATTTGAACAATTAGCGCAAAAGTTTGATGCTCTCAGCCAACGCGAGCGTGGGCTAATCGCCATTGCCCTGTTAGCACTGATCGCTATGTTGGCTTATATGCCTATTGAGTCGCTTTGGAAACAACAGTATTCGACGGCGCAGCAGTTAAAGGTCATAGAGCAAGAAAATCAGGTTTCGGTGCAACAGATTGATTTATACCAGCAGCGATTAGCGCTAGATCCCAATCAGGACTATCGCCAGCGTTTAACCTTGCTACAGCAACAAAACCAACAGCTTGATACTCAGCTTAACGAGCAGATGGTCGATATGGTGCCCGCCGATTATATGCCTGAACTATTGGGTAATCTGCTTGGGCAGGTTCAGGGAATTACCTTACAGAAGTTTACCTCTATCGCGCCCGTACCACTGCTTGCGGTGGGTGAAGAGAAAAAGTTGAATTTGTATAGCCATGGGATCCGCATGAGCTTAGAAGGTGATTATTTCTCGGTATTGCGTTTTGTTGAAGCAGTAGAAGCCATGCCCGACAAACTTTACTGGAAACGCCTCGACTATAAAGTGGCTGATTACCCCAAAGGGAAAATCGATATCGAGCTTTATACTTTGAGTATTAATAAGGACTTTATCAGTGTTGCTCAATAAGCCTTATATTTTCATCGCATTACTGGTGATTTCGGCACAAGTGTCGGCTGAAAACTTACGGGACCCTACTTTGCCCGGTAAAGGCTATTCGGCTGTAGGCGCTGCGAGTCAAAATCAGCATCAAGCCTTAGTGCTCAACAGTATTGTCAGCTCAGGCAACACGGCTTACGCCGTGATTAATAATAAAATTGTGTCCATAGGTGATAGCATCCAAGGGGTCAAAGTCGTGCGTATTACCCCCTCGTCAGTATCACTTTCTGATGGACGGAAATTAGCATTATTTCAAGCAATAACAGAGAGATAGGGAATAAGAATCAGATGACCGCCATTAAATACTTCA
This sequence comes from Shewanella sp. POL2, assembly GCF_000282755.1. Taxonomy (NCBI): domain Bacteria; kingdom Pseudomonadati; phylum Pseudomonadota; class Gammaproteobacteria; order Alteromonadales; family Shewanellaceae; genus Shewanella; species Shewanella sp. POL2. The sequence goes on along the minus strand of NZ_AKZL01000033.1, from coordinate 27,599 downwards.
CACCTCTACTCTCACTTTGCCTTATGGCTTGCCAAACCACAGATAGACCGCAGCCTATGGCATCAAAAGAGGCTCTTTCTGCGTCGATGCAGGCCGCGAAGCTGTCAACGCCACCTCCGCCAGCCGTTATGCCAGACGCGGTGCAGCGTGAACTAAATACTAATACCTTAATGGGCAGTTTAGCAGCGCCCATGGAAACCGAACGTCGTATCGATGTTTCTGCCCATGATGTCGATGCAAGGGTGTTTTTTCCGAGCCTCGTTCAGGGCACCCCCTTTAGTGTGGCGGTGCATCCCGATGTGCAGGGCACGATTTCATTGTCGCTAAAAGGTGTGACATTGAGCGAAGCCATTCAAGTGGTTGAAGATATTTATGGCTATGAAGTCAGCCGTGAAGGACGTATTTTGCGAGTATTCCCAGCGGGGATGCGTACTGAGACTTTTCCGGTCAATTACTTATACATGGTACGCGATGGCCTGTCGTTAACCTCGGTGAGTTCGGGTCGAATTTCCGATAACAGCAACTCGAATAACAATAACGGCAATAATAACTCGAATAACGGTAACGTTAGTGGCAATAACAATTCGAGCAACGGTAATAATGCCAACAATAACAGCAGCGATAGCAGCAATGGCACCTTTATCCGTTCGCACACTAAGACCGATTTTTGGGGCGAGTTAAAAGAAACCTTAACCGCCATTGTGGGTGACACGGGCGGCGGTCGCCAAGTGGTCGTCACTCCACAGGCGGGATTAGTGACGATTCGTGCCTATCCGAATGAATTACGTCAAGTGCGTGCTTTTTTAAGTTCGGCAGAGACACATTTACAACGCCAAGTGATCCTTGAGGCAAAGATCCTCGAGGTGACTCTGTCTGATGGTTATCAGCAGGGGATTCAATGGCAAGCGCTTGGCTCAGCGTTAGCAGGGGGAAATACTCAGGTAGAAGTAGGTACGTCTGCAGGTCCAGGTTTGAGTGATCAAATTAGCTCAACACTGGGTGGCGTAACGACTATTAGTTTCAAGGGGGCGGATTTTGCGGGAATGATTAACCTGCTCGATACCCAAGGTGATGTGGATGTATTATCCAGCCCAAGGGTGACGGCATCGAATAACCAAAAAGCGGTAATTAAAGTCGGTACCGATGAGTATTTTGTTACCGATGTTTCATCAACTACTGTGGCTGGCACTACGCCTATTACGACACCTCAAGTTCAATTAACTCCCTTTTTCTCGGGGATTGCGCTGGATGTAACTCCGCAAATCGATAAAGACGGCAACGTATTACTGCATGTTCATCCATCGGTGATCGATGTCAAAGAGCAGGAAAAAGGCATTGTAATCAATGACCAACCTTTAAAGTTACCCTTGGCGCAAAGTGAAATTCGCGAATCAGATACTGTGATCCGCGCGGCCTCTGGCGATGTTGTCGTCATTGGTGGTTTGATGAAGAGTGAAAACTCAGAAGTGGTATCGCAAGTACCTTTGCTTGGGGATATTCCTTGGGTGGGTGAACTGTTTAAAAACCGCAGTAAGCAGAAGAAGAAAACCGAGCTGATTATTATGTTAAAGCCGACCGTGGTGGGCGGGGATACGTGGAAAAACGAGTTAGAGCGTTCTAAGACCTTACTCGACCGTTGGTATCCAGAAAATAAGTAAGCTTTCATGTATTTGAAGCACTTTGGACTCAGCCAAACGCCATTTTCGTTAACCCCTAATACCGGATTTTTTTTCGGGTTATCCCCGCACGTAGAGGCGCTGCAAGTATTGCAGACCGCCCTACAAACCGGGGAGGGTTTTATCAAAGTCACAGGCGAAGTGGGCACGGGCAAAACCTTAATCTGCCGTAAGTTGATTAATGAGCTGCCGCAGGGCTTTCATTGTGCGTATCTACCCAATCCTTATCTCACCCCCGCCGAGCTGCGCTGGGCGGTGGCCAATGAACTTGGATTAAAATACACCAGCGAAATCGATCAGCAGCAACTCACTGGACTTATTCAGCAACAATTACTCGCCCTGAGCGCCCATGGTCACGCCATCGTATTAGTGCTGGACGAAGCGCAGGCCTTGCCCGATGAGAGCCTCGAAGCGTTGCGGCTGTTTACCAATCTTGAAACCGAAAGCCGTAAGCTGTTGCAAGTGGTGCTCTTTGGTCAGCCCGAGTTGGATGAGCGATTAAAGCGCCAAGCCTTTAGACAACTGCGGCAGCGCATCACCTTTAGCTACAGTCTGCGGCCGTTAACTTGGGATGAAACCGATGCCTACATTCGTTACCGCTTAGCGGTGGCAGGCTATGCGGGGCAAGCATTATTTAGCCCTAAACTGACGCGTAAAATCGCCGAGGCATCACGAGGCATTCCGAGATTGATCAATATTTTAGCCCATAAAGCCCTGATGCTCAGTTTTGGCGAAGGGGCAACTCAGGTGCGCATCGCCCACATTAAGGGCGCGATACAGGATACCGAAGATGCCAGTCGCGGTTCGCAAAACTGGCCGACCTATATGGCGATCGCGCTGATAGTATGTGCAGCGGCGATTGGGGCATTGCTGGCATCTGGCGTTAACCTGCTACAGTTGTGGGGAGGCTCCGCATGAGTGTGATCAACAAGATGCTGCAGGATCTCGATAAACGCCAGCAGGGGCATTCTCTCAGCAATGTGGCTGTGCATCAGGCCCAGTTTCTGGGGCGCCCCAATCCATCTCGTAAATGGTTAGTCATCAGCTTAGTGTCACTGTTTGTAGGTGGTGTGTCGGTTTATGCCTTTCAGGCAATGTACGACTCAAGGAATGCCACTGATAACAGTGTTAACACTGTGATGAGTGCCCAAACTCAGTCGGATAACACAAACCCACAGACAGATACTCCAGCAAAGAATATGTCTGCGTCAGTAGAATCTGCCCCAAGTGTGGCTCAATCTTCCCGTGTAAACGCGGCGCCCGTTGAGCCAACGAGTGAACCGACAACCGAATCAGTTGCGGTAAACACCTCAACCGATACGGCTAACAAAGTGGCATTAACCCAAGAGTCGGTGCAGGCACAAACTGAGCCACAACAGGTTGCGGTTAAAGCAAATCAAGCGGAAGTTAACGTAAATCAGAGTGAAGTAAAAATAACCCAAACAGAGGCCAAGACGAGTGAGCCAGTCGAGTCTGCTTCGACTCAAGCTTCGAGCCAAGCTGCGGCTCAGCCAACAGGGCAAATGGCGGTGACGGAAGTAAAGCTTTCTCCAAGCCAGTTAGCACAAAAACAACTGGTATTGGCGAGCGATGCCGAAAAGCAAGGTCAGTTGGTTAAGGCGATGGATTACTACGCTAAAGCGCTCAAGCTTGACCCGAGCTTACACGAGTCGCGCAAACAACTGGCAGCGTTGCACTATGGTCAAGGTGAGCAGCCCCAAGCGGCCGAAGTGTTAGCGCAGGGACGATTACTTTATCCGCAAGAGTTTGAATTTGCTTTGCTATTGGCAAGGGTGCAACATGCGATGGGTGATACTGACGCAGCACTTGCCAGCCTTGCGCAAATCCCCGATAGTCATCCTTTAGCTCGGCAAAAGTGGTTAGCGCAGACGGATTTAGCCCAAAAACAGGGGCAATATCCGTTAGTTGAACAGGCTTACCGCAAGTTATTGCAGCAGGAGCCGCAGCAGGGGAAATGGTGGATGGGATTAGCCTATGCTCTTGACTCTCAAAAGCAATTTACCCAAGCCAGTCAAGCCTATCGTACAGCATTAAGCTATTCCGGTTTATCAACTCAGGCCACGGCTTTTATTGAACAACGTTTACAACAACTAGGAGATAGCCAATGAAACCCAGATTAAAGATGCGTTTGGGCGATCTGTTAGTTCAAGAATCCATTATTACCGAAGAGCAGTTGCAGCAAGCCTTGGGCGAGCAGCGTAAGACGGGCCATAAACTTGGCCGAACCCTCATTGAGCTGCGCTCTATTACCGAAACTCAACTGCTGCAATTTTTGTCGCAGCAGTTAAATCTACCGCTGCTGGATATCAGCAAACGCCCCATCCCCGCCGAGGTGGTGAGCCTTATCCCCGAGGTGCAAGCAAGGCGTTTTCGTGCCCTTGCGGTTGAAGATCGGGGTGATACTGTATTAGTGGCCATGAGCGATCCGGCGGATTTGCAGGCGCTCGACCATTTAGAAAGCTTAATTGCGCCGAAAAAACTCAGTGTCGCAGTCGCACCCGAGCAGCAATTACTGCAAGCCTTCGATAACCTGTATCGCCGCACCGACCAAATCGCGCAAATCGCTGGTAAGCTTGAAGAGGAATATGCCGCCGATCAAATGTTTGATCTGGCCAGCTTAACCTCGGGCGATAGCGATAATGAAACCACAGTGGTTAAGCTGCTGCAGTCGATTTTTGAAGATGCGGTGCAAATGCGCGCTTCGGATATTCATATTGAGCCCGGCGAAAAAGCCCTGCGGATCCGCCAACGTATCGATGGCCAGTTACACGAAACCATTCTAAATGAAGTCAATATCGCAGCGGCCTTAGTACTGCGGCTTAAGCTTATGGCTGGGCTGGATATTTCTGAAAAACGTCTGCCGCAGGATGGGCGTTTCCATATGGAAATTAAGGGCCACAAGATTGACGTGCGGATGTCGACCATGCCGATTTACCACGGCGAATCTGTGGTGATGCGTCTACTCGACCAATCCGCAGGCTTGTTGACCTTAAATGAGACGGGGATGCCGCCACATATTTTGGCGCGTATTCGTAAACAGATTAAACGTCCCCACGGCATGTTGCTGGTGACAGGGCCTACGGGTAGCGGTAAAACCACCACCTTGTATGGCATCTTAAGTGAGCTCAATACTGCGGATCGTAAAATTATCACGGTAGAAGATCCGGTCGAATACCAATTGCCGAGGATCAACCAGGTTCAAGTTAACCATAAGATTGGACTCGATTTTTCGAACGTGCTGCGCACTACTTTGCGTCAAGACCCGGACATTATCATGGTCGGTGAGATGCGTGACCAAGAAACGGTGGAGATTGGTCTAAGGGGCGCACTTACGGGTCACTTTGTGTTATCCACATTGCACACTAACGATGCGGTAACCAGCGCGCTGCGTTTACTCGATATGGGCGCCGCCAGTTACTTAGTGGCGAGTGCGTTAAGGGTGATTATTGCCCAGCGTTTAGTGCGCCGCGTTTGCCATAACTGCGGGGTGGAATATCAGCCTACGGCGCAGGAAAAAGCCTGGCTGAATAGTGTGAGTCGTCAGGACTTTTCATCGGCCAAGTTCCGCATTGGCACGGGCTGCCAAAGCTGCAATGGCAGTGGTTATCGCGGCCGTATCGGTATTTTTGAGATCCTCGAGTTGGATGAAAAGATGATCGATGCGATGCGTACCGGTAATCCACAGGATTTTGCCCGTGCAGCCCTGCAAAGCCCAAATTTTACTCCGCTCGCCGAGTCAGCACTGCAATATTTGAGCGAGGGCATGACGACCATTGAAGAGGTGGCTAAGCTAGTTGAGGATGTGAGTGAGTCGCAGGTGCCACTCTCGCGGGATCTTATCAGTCAGCAAGGCGTTGAGGCGTAATTATGCCGGTTTATCAATACCGTGGACGCAGTGGACAAGGTCAGGCCGTAACGGGTCAGCTCGATGCTGCCTCAGAAAGTGCTGCTGCTGATATGCTGTTAGCGCGCGGCATTATTCCCTTGGAAGTCAAAGCGGCAAAGGTGACCAAGTCATTTTCACTGATACAGCTCTTTGGTAGTAAAGTCGGCTTAGATGAACTGCAAATTTTTACCCGGCAAATGTATTCGCTAACGCGCTCGGGGATCCCAATTCTGCGCGCCATTGCGGGATTATCCGAAACTGCCCACTCCCAACGGATGAAGGATGCACTGAATGATATTTCAGAGCAGTTAACTGCTGGGCGCCCGCTGTCGTCTGCGATGAATCAACATCCAGATGTGTTTGATTCTCTGTTTGTTTCTATGGTTCATGTGGGTGAAAACACTGGTAAGTTAGAGGATGCTTTTATTCAGCTCTCGGGCTATATCGAGCGTGAGCAGGAAACCCGCCGCCGGATTAAGGCCGCGATGCGTTATCCGATATTTGTATTGATTGCCATTGCGTTGGCCATGGTGATTTTAAATATCATGGTGATCCCAAAATTTGCCGAAATGTTTGCCCGTTTCGGTGCCGACTTACCTTGGGCGACTAAGGTGTTGATTGGCACATCTAACTTATTTGTTCACTACTGGCCTTTGATGTTACTGCTACTACTCGGAACTATTATTGGGATCCGTTATTGGCACCATACGGAAAAAGGCGAGAAACAGTGGGATCAGTGGAAGTTACATATTCCCGCCGTGGGTTCGATTATTGAGCGCTCGACCCTCTCCCGTTATTGCCGCAGTTTTTCGATGATGTTAAGTGCGGGCGTGCCGATGACGCAGGCGCTCAGTTTGGTCGCCGATGCGGTAGATAATGCGTATATGCACGACAAAATAGTTGGGATGCGCCGTGGTATAGAGTCAGGTGAATCTATGCTGAGGGTATCGAATCAAAGCAAATTGTTTACGCCACTGGTACTGCAAATGGTCGCCGTCGGTGAAGAAACCGGCCAAATTGACCAACTGTTAAATGATGCCGCCGATTTTTACGAAGGTGAGGTTGACTATGACCTTAAAAATCTTACCGCTAAGTTAGAGCCGATTTTAATCGGTATTGTGGCCGTTATTGTGTTGGTACTGGCGCTGGGTATTTACCTGCCTATGTGGGATATGCTCAATGTGGTTAAAGGCGGGAAATAATGCCGAATCGAGAATTTAACGTCATTAGGATCAAATAGATGCAGAGCCAACAGAAGGCTGAAAGCAATCTGTTACGGGTTTATGGGCGGCTCGTTAGCTTGACCTTGGTCTTGATTATTCTCGCGGTGATTGGCGTTAAATATTTTGCCACTATGCCACAACTTGCCGCCCGAAGCGTGGAGGTCGAACATACGCGCTTCTTAAATGTGTTGGCTATGGTGCGCTCCCAATGGTTATCCCTTGGCAAACCACAACAAATGCGACTAGATTGGGAAGTGTTTAATGAGCAAAACACTCATAATGAGCAGCAAACGCTGGTGATTATGAGCGCGCAGGGATGGCCGCAACCGACCGAACTTAGTGACCAAGGTTGCCAAGCCTTATGGTGGCAACTCATGGGGCAGGAGGCGGCGGATAACTCCCTCATTGGTAGCTATTTTCGCAAGGATAATAGCTGCCGTTATCGCTCACAAAATGGGGATAGTATTGGCTATCAACTAAATTCTGGCAGGGTCATTTTTTTGACGTCTCCCTAAAATATTGTTAAGTAACGGGCTTTTTTAAACTGATTTAGCTGTTAGAATGGACTTTCATCAAGATAGGGAGAGACTAATGAAGACTAAACAAAATGGTTTTTCATTGATTGAACTGGTCATAGTGATCGTCATTTTGGGTCTGTTAGCGGCAACGGCAATCCCACGTTTTTTAAACGTCACCGATGATGCTGAAGATGCCAGTGTGGACGGTGTGGCGGGTGGTTTATCTACAGCCGTGAGTTTTGTGCGTTCACAATGGGAAGTCGATGGTCGCCAAAATAGCAGTGTGATCTTAGATGGTACTTCTGTTTCACTCGACCCACGTTTTGGCTATCCAACGGGTACCTCCGGCACCGATGCGACGGCGATGACGGATGCAAGCTGTCAACAGGTATTCAATACGGTATTGCAAAGTGCGCCGCGTAATGTGCTCTATTCGCAAGATGCGCGAAATCAACGTTATACCGTACGCGTTATCGATGGTGCGGGTGGCAGTACTAATTCAATTGCGGGTACAGCCGTGAGTGGTTTGGATTTATGTGTTTATCACCAAGTGGCCTCTCTGGTGTTAAACCAAAATACAGGTGTGCCAACTCCTGCACCAGATTTATCAACCACTGGCGCTAAAGGCGTGGTTTATAATCCAGGTACAGGCAAAGTACTAAGTTTCACTCAAACACCATTTACGCCTTAATTTAATGTTTTAACTGGTTTATCTTTTAATTAGTTTTAGTTAATTGGTTCTCAAAAAAGGGTAGTTTTATATGAAAAGACAACAAGGTTTTACCTTAATCGAATTAGTCGTAGTGATCATTATCTTAGGTATTCTTGCTGTCACAGCGGCACCTAAGTTTATTAATCTGCAGTCAGATGCTCGTGCATCTACTTTGCAAGGTTTAAAGGGATCGTTACAAGGTGCAAATACGCTTGTTTATTCAAAAGCTGCATTAGCAGGTTTGGAGAAAGCCGCTGATGATGAAGTGCAGATTGGTGCTACAGCTACTGACAAAGTGAAAATCGCTTACGGATATTTACAAAATGATTCTGCATCGTTAACTGAGGCTCTTGAACTTGATACGACGACTGATTGGGTTATTACAGCGGGAGCTGACTTAACTAAACCAACGATTATTTATCAAGTAGGTTCTCCATATTCTGCAGTTGCACCATTAAAAGCATGCCATCTTGAATATACTCCAGCTCAAAGTGTTGGCTCTCTTCCTACATATGTAGTTAAAGATACCGATTGTTAATTTTATATTACTCTAAGGCCTGCCTAGCAGGCCTTTTTTTTAGGCCAGTAATCTATGAGTTTGTCGCCTTTAATAAAATGAATTAGCTAATTATTTCTTTTGTTTAGGCATATTATTTGCCTTAATAATCATGTTGGCAGAAACTGAACCTAGAACCTAGAACCTAGAACCTAGAACCTAGAACCTAGAACCTAGAACCTAGAACCACGGCAAAGCGGACAATGCGTAGATTTTCCAGCGGCAGACAGTTTGGGTTTACCTTAGTCGAACTTGTGACCACTATTATCCTGATTGGGATACTATCGGTGACGGTATTGCCGCGCTTATTTAGCCAGTCATCCTACAGTGCCTTTAGCCTGCGTAATGAGTTTATGGCCGAGCTGCGCCAGGTTCAGCAAAAAGCCTTAAATAATACCGATAGATGTTACCGCGTTGTCGTTTCAGCGACAGGCTATCAAGTGAGTCAGTTTGCCAGTCGCGATAGCACAGGTTGTACGGGCACGCCTTTATATCCTAACCCTTTACCCAGCCAAGCTTTTCAAGGTGGTGCGCAGTTAGTGCTTATCAGCAACAATGCCAAGAGCTTTTATCTTGATTTTGATATCAATGGTCGAGCGTCGCTTGCTTGTAATGGGCCGTGTATCAATGTGATTGCCAATGACACTGTGGCGATTAATATCTCCAGCGAGGGCTATATTTATGCGAATTAATCCTCGATTGCTGGAGAGCAGAATAATAACGCCATTCTTAAAATCCAAACCACAACAGGGATTTACCTTAATCGAATTAGTGGTTGGTATGTTAGTCATTGCCATCGCTATTGTGATGCTCAGTAGCATGTTATTTCCGCAGGCTGATCGCGCTGCCAAGACTTTACACCGAGTAAAAAGTGTCGAACTTGCTCATTCGGTAATGAATGAGATTTGGGGCAAACGTTATGATCAAAATACCAATGCCAATGGCGGAGTGCCGGCTTGCGGGAGTCCATTAGGCAGTAGTTGCTCGGCCACCTTGGGGCCCGAAGCGGGAGAAGGGCGCAACGATTTTAACGATGTGGATGACTATAACGGCCTAACCCAAAACGCCACTATGCTCAATTCTAGCCAAACTTATGCAGAGGCTTATCCCAACTATCAATTAAGTGTCACAGTCGCCTTTGGGCCTGCGCCTAATACCAAGTTAGTGACCATTAATGTCACCACACCAGATAACGAAGTGATCACTTACAATTTGGTCAGGAGCAATTACTAATGCGCTCTTTATCAATGAAGCGTAAGCATTTATGTGCAAAGGGTTTTACCTTAGTTGAAATGGTCACTGTGATCCTGATCTTAGGCATTCTGGTGGTCGGGGTGAGTAGCTTTATTATTTTCGGCACGCGGATTTTTGTGGAGTCGAGTTCGGTCGATCAAGTGCTAAGCCAAAGCCGTTTTGCTGTGGAGCGTATGACCCGCGAGCTGCGCAGCGCCGTGCCTAACAGTGTGCGGCTCAATGGTAATGGCTTAACCTATCAGTGCGTTGAATTTGTTCCTATTGAGGCGAGTACCACTTATTTGTCGATGCCAATTGTGCCGAATGCTGCCACCCTCACAGGAACTGTGATTTTAGATAATCTGAACAGTAAGATTGCGGCGAACCAATATGCATGGATTTATCCCTTAACCGATAGCGATGTGTATAACAGCGCGAGACAAAAACGCGCACAGATTAACACCGTTAGCAGCGCCGCAAACCAAGTGACTTTAACCTTTACTGCCAATGCAAGATTTGCCGAAGCTTCTCCGCGTCAACGGATCTATTTTGCTTCAACACCTGTGAGTTATTGCTTTGAAAAAGCGTCATCGACCAATGAGTTAACCTTAAGGCGTTATACTGGCTATGGGTTGAATGCTAACCAGCCAACACCTGCGGATATGAGTTCGGGTGTGCTAATGGCACAGAATGTGGCTAATGTGTTGAGTAATAACGCCGATTTACCGCTGATCTTAACACCATCCAGTCTAGTCAATAATGCGATGGTGCATCTACAACCACGATTTAATGTCAACGGCGAGACATTTCAATATCGACATCAAGTGCAGGTGATTAATGTCCCTTAACTTAGTTAGCCTATCGCGCTCAAAGTATTGTCAGTCTTCGGCTCGGCGCCAAGATGGTAGCGCCTTAGTCATCGGTATTTTTGTCATTACCGTGATGTTTTTATTGGCCGCCGCCTTAATCAATATTGTTGAAGATGCAGATAGCGGATTAACCCAAGAGGTGTGGGGGACCCGTGCATTAGCCGCAGCAAACAGCGGTGCCGATGCCGCATTAGCGCAATTATTCCCATTAAACGCCCCCGCTAATGCGACGGCGACATGTGCAAGTGTTTCAAGCAGTTGGACACCCCCCGATGTGGTGGGCTTTCATGCCTGTAGCGTCAGTTTAAGCTGCACATCCTATGCAGTTGGCGCTGTCACTCAATATCGGATCAATAGTAAAGCGGTGTGTGAGAGTGGTGATACTCGTGTGAGCCGTCAAGTAGAGGTAGAAGCCCGTGGTTAGACTTTTGATGATATTAAACTTGGCACTACGTTTTCAAACTCATTATATGCGTGGCTTATCGTCTAATTTACTGCTTATATTTTTTATTCTTACCTCATCGCCAACTTATGCTGCAATTGATTGCAATAGTGTATTTCCTGGGCCAATACAGAGTTTTAGTAGTACCGGCGAACTCTATATGCAAAGCGGTGCGCTCATTGAAAATTATAATGTTTTAGATGTTTGCTTTAAAACGGTAAAAAATTACCATGAAATGAATGCGAATGCTTGTGGTATAGGGAGGTGTCAGATTTCGGGGACTCCCAGTTTGGCAAGGGCAGCACCCACTTTTGTCAGTAGCTCTACCTCTGCAACCAATACTGTAGCCAATTGGACAACGCCTTCTGTAGAGCTTGGAACGACAGCGGGTTATGGTCAACGATTTAATAGTAGTCGTTGGGATATAGGTACATTAACGATTAATACAGGCGGTAATGTCACCGTATCTGATGCTTATTCAACATATGTTATAAAAGATCTGACGTTTTATAATGCAGCGACCATGACCTTAAAGGCTGGTAAAACTTATATTATTGATGGCGATCTTAACCTGAATTCAGGTACGTTAAATATAGTGGGTACAGGCGATACCAAACTGTATATTAAAGGTAATTTTACCATTGCTCTCTCATCAGTTTTTAATGCGCCCACCTCTGTTGATGTATACGTAGGCAATAGGCTAGAAGTACAAAGTAACGCTCAGATTCAAGGTAGCTACTATGTCGCCGATAATGCGACGTTACTCAATAGTGCGGTATTGGTAGGTAGACTCAGTGCTAAAAACGTCACCCTAGGCAGCAATAGTAAGGTGATTTATGATGCCGGTGCACCTGTCTTACAATGCTTTAATGATACTTTTTCCCAAAGTGCATTAAGCAGTGACTGGGTCGTTTCCCGCAGTAGCGGCACTTTTACGCCATCGATTCGTAGTGGCCGTTTACGCTTAACTGAAGCTTCATCTAATCAATCCACCGCATCGACCTATCAACGATTATTCCCTGCCGCGGCAAACTTAGTGGAGATCCAGTTTGATCATTATGCCTATGGTGGCAATGGTGCCGACGGTATTGCGTTAGTGTTATCTGATGCCGCGATCACTCCCCAGCCTGGTGCCTTTGGTGGTCCCTTAGGTTATGGATTCAAGCCCGGTATTAGCGGATTTGCGGGGGGCTGGCTAGGTATCGGGATCGATGAGTTTGGCAACTTTTCCGGTGAAGGCGGGAGCATAAATCTTTCGGGACAACGGCGTCAGTCAGTTGCTGTTCGCGGTTCTGGTTCAGGCACATCCGGTTACCGTTATTTGCGTGGGACTTGTAATAATGGCACGACCAATACCAGTGGTAACTGTTTATCTCCCACGGTCGATGGCAACAATGTGTCACCAGCACATAGATATAAAATCACTATCGACTCGCAGGTATCCGGTCAGTCGATGGTGAAGATTGAACGTAATACGGGTTCGGGATTTGTCACCTTAATTCCCGCTTTTAATGCCATCGCGCAAACGGGACAAGCGGCAACACCGAGTGATTTCTTACTCTCGCTTACAGGGTCAACCGGTGGCTCGAATAACAACCATGAAATTGATAACGTTCAGATTTGTGCGTTGAAATCTAATCCTATTGGCGCGCAAATCGATCATTTTGAGTTTGACCATACGGGTCAGGGGTTAACCTGTAATCCCGAAACTGTGACAATTCGAGCCTGTGCAAACGCCAGTTGTAGCCAGCTTTTTACTGACCCTTTGACGGCGACCTTGCTACCTGAATCCTCCTCCGAAGGCGTATGGATTGGTGGTAATCAGGTGAGCTTTAGTGGGGGTACTACGCAATTACAATTACGGCGCAATACTGCTGGCATTGTGACTTTAGGTGTAAAAGGTTCGAGCCCGACAACCAAACCTTTAAGTAAAACCCTTTGCCGTATCGGAAATGGTGGCCTGAGTGAAAACAACTGTTCACTCACCTTTGCCGACAGTGGTTTTGTCTTCGATGTGCCTGATAAGCGTGCGAATCGCCCCGAGCAGGTAGTAGTTAAGGCTGTGAAAAAATCTGATGTGACTCAGCAGTGTGTTCCAAGCTTCCAAAGTCAGACTAAGACGCTGAATTTCTGGAGCAGTTATCAGACCCCAAGTGCGCCCATCTCGCCGAAAGCCGTCACGATCAACAATACGGCAATTAGTAGCTCGAGCGCCTCGCCAACGGCGCTGAGTCTGTTATTTGATACGAACGGACAAGCAAATATTTCGGTGAATTATCCCGATGCGGGTAAATTACAGCTCGATGCGCAATATATTGGTAGTGGTAATGAACAAGGTCTAGTCATGACAGGCTCCGATCAGTTTGTCAGTGTGCCGGCAGGATTATGTGTCAAACCCGTGGATGCCAGTGCCAGCTGCCCAAGTGCGGATATGAGCTGTAGTGCTTACCGTAAAGCGGGGCAGAATTTCGGTATGACACTACAAGCCATGGCATGGGAAAAAGATGGCGATACGGATTTTTGTTCGGGCAACTTATCGACACCTAACTTTAGCGACCAAGCCATGAAGCTTGTCAGTAAAGTTGTTGCGCCTAGTATCGCCAGTGGTGGCCATGATGGGGTGTTAGGCGTCACTTCCTATAGCCATACCGCGCAAACTAATAATCTCAACACCATCAGTAATCAAAGTATTAGCGAAGTTGGCGTATTTCAAATTACGGCGCAGGCGAGTCCTAATTATCTTGGCTCAGCCAGCAGTTTGAATATTCCGATTGGCTATTCAGCCAATATTGGTCGCTTTGTGCCCGATAGATTTTTAGTGGGAGACGTTTCTGTCTTACCTGCCTGTGGCAGTTTTAGTTATATGGATCAACCTTTTCCCATGTCAATGAGCATCAAAGCCTTGAATATCGGCGGCGCGGTGACACAAAACTATTTCCCACCATTCTCACTCGCGACCGCTAAATTGGTGGGGGAGAATAATAACAATGGTGTCGACTTACAGAGTCGCTTAAGTACTTTGCCTGTGAATGCGGCGAGTTGGGTTCAAGGAGTGGCGACGGTCGATGGCGCTTACCGTGCTTATTTAAACCGAGTAACCCTAAATGTGACGACGAATCTTTATCAAGACGGTCCCTTCGAGCTGCTCGATATTGGCGTGCAGTTGCTGGATAACGATCCTCGGCCAAATGGACTTTACAGCTATGTGGCCTTACCGGATATGGATGCGGCATCTTCGGGCGCTTGCACTAACTGTAATGCCAAGAAAATCTCCACACAGATCCTGCGCCACGGCAGGGTGGTGATGGACAATACCTATGGTCCAGAAACTGAAATCCTTAGGATGCCGACCCGAGCCGAATATTGGAATGGGACTAATTGGGTATTAAATGGCGATGATAGCTGCACTATTGCTACCTACAACCTTGGATCGCAGGTGGATAATGCAGGCCTTGGCTACAATTTTGACCCGGATTTAGCCACGGGGCAGAGTATTACTCGCACTGGTGCATCTTCAGTATTTCAAGCGGGGCAATTTGATTTGCTGTGGCGAGCTCTCACCTCTAGTGGCAACTTATATCGCGGTCAAGTGACCGCACCTTTAGAGGTACCGACTTGGTTAGAATGGTATTGGAATTGGAATGGGGTGTCTCCAACCAGCTTATCCGATCCCCGTGCGAGTGCATTTTTTGGGCGTTACCGAGGTCATGACAGAATCATCTACTGGCGAGAAGTTAATTAGTGAGGTAGATCGATTTTGCTGAATTGGAATTAGTCCGTAGTGATTTATCGTTATGCGATGCGTTTTGTTGCATGAACTCAAAGCATCATGCTAAGGCTAAAATGCAAGATACAGGTTTTACGCATGTTGCCAGCTTGTATTAAATGGGGTTTTGGGTTGTTTGATTTTTGTTCAATAAGGCGCGTTTATCGATTAAATAGTGTTTTTGAGTGGTCTATTTGAAAAAAAATCACTCCATTAGCGATTGTTAACCTCAACGGTCTTGTGGAATCAGGGTGGCATTGATAAAGTTAGCTGATTTTTCTTTTCTTCTGACTCCACAGAATACAGGCTAGTTACATGTTCAAGAAGCTGCGTGGCATTTTTTCTAATGATCTATCGATCGATTTGGGTACAGCTAACACCTTAATTTATGTTCGTGATGAAGGCATCGTCCTCAATGAGCCTTCAGTTGTTGCTATACGTGGCGAGCGTAACAGCTCTGGTCAGAAATCTGTAGCGGCTGTAGGTACAGAAGCTAAACAGATGTTAGGCCGTACTCCTGGCAATATTCAAGCAATCCGTCCAATGAAAGACGGTGTGATTGCAGACTTTTATGTGACAGAGAAAATGTTGCAGCACTTTATTAAGCAAGTGCATAACAACAGCTTTTTTCGCCCAAGCCCACGTGTTTTAGTCTGTGTTCCCGTTGGCGCAACGCAAGTTGAACGCCGTGCGATCCGCGAGTCAGCCATGGGCGCGGGTGCCCGTGAAGTGTATTTGATTGAAGAACCAATGGCCGCGGCTATTGGTGCTGGTTTACCTGTGTCTGAAGCCACAGGTTCAATGGTTGTTGATATCGGTGGTGGTACCACTGAAGTTGCCATTATCTCCTTGAATGGTGTGGTATATTCTTCTTCTGTGCGTATTGGCGGTGACAAGTTTGATGATGCCATCATCAATTATGTTCGCCGTAATTACGGTAGTTTGATTGGTGAAGCGACCGCTGAGCGTATCAAACACACTATCGGTACTGCTTATCCAGGTGATGAAGTATTAGAGATTGAAGTCCGTGGTCGTAATTTGGCCGAAGGTGTACCTCGTAGCTTTACGCTCAACAGCAACGAAATTTTAGAAGCGTTGCAAGAACCATTATCGGGCATTGTGAGTGCGGTTATGGTGGCACTAGAGCAATCACCACCAGAATTAGCTTCTGATATCTCTGAGCGCGGCATGGTGTTAACCGGTGGTGGCGCCTTATTGCGTGATTTAGACCGTTTATTGATGCAAGAAACGGGAATTCCAGTCATGGTGGCAGATGATCCATTGACCTGCGTAGCGCGCGGTGGTGGTAAAGCCCTTGAAATGATTGATATGCACGGCGGCGATCTGTTCTCCGAAGAAACCTAATCTAACTTCGGTATAGGGCGGCTAATCACCGCCTTAGCTTTCCTATGAAGCCAATTTTTGTTCGTGGTATTTCGAACCAGTTCCGTTTAACACTGGCAATTATTCTGTCGGTGATTTTGCTTGCGGCAAATCACCGCCTTGAGCCTGCCCGTGAATCCCTTTCATCCGCTTTAAGCCCTATTCAATACCTCGCGAGTGTCCCCAGTGCGATCCTCGATTGGTCTTCTGAGAGTTTTGCGACCCGCAATATGTTGGCATTGCAAAATAAAGAGCTGTTAAGGCAACAATTATTAATGAGTGAACGCTTACAGCGTTTCGAGCATTTACGTCAGGAAAACGAACGTTTACGCGCCTTGCTAGGTTCGCCTGCCTATCAGGATTCTCTCAAGATGGTTGCAGAGGTCATGGAGGTTGCCAGCGATCCTTCCCATCATTATGTGGTTTTAAACCGAGGTTCCCGCAGTGGCGTCTTTGTTGGTCAGCCTGTTGTGGATGCGCAAGGTGTGGTGGGGCAAGTTGTGCAGGTCAGTGAGATGACTAGCCGAGTGTTACTACTGTCTGATGTGTCCCATGGCTTACCCGTACGGATTACCCGTAATGATGTGTGCCTTGTCGCCAACGGGACGGGGGAACTTGATGAAATTGAGTTACGCCATGTTGCCAAGAGTACCGATATTCGTGTGGGCGACCTACTGGTCACTTCTGGCTTAGGTAACCGCTTCCCTGAAGGGTATCCGGTTGCGCGGGTAGTGGAAGTCTTTACCGAAGATGGCCAAAGTTATGCGCGAGTCACGGCTCAGCCACTGGCGGCACTCGACCGTATTCGTTATCTCCTGTTAATTTGGCCATCGCCAGATTCGGGTGTGACACTGCCTAATCAAGTGCCAGTACCGGCCGCAGATCATCCTGCACAAGACGTTAAGCCTGATACCAGTAATGGAACGCCAACGACTCAAGGCGGTACTCAGGGCACAAATGTCAATGTGGTACCCAGTAATCCCAATGCAGCATCCAGTAACGCTAATGGGGCATCTAACGCTGCTACTACCCAACCGCCAGCAGAGGTGCACTAATGAGTTTACAAGCTGCTAATGGACGCATCGCGGTTTGGCTAACCCTATTTGTTGGGCTCTTAAGCCAAATTATGCCACTGCCAGTAATTGTTGAGGCCTGGCGTCCTGATTGGTTACTGATGATTTTGATCTATTGGTCCATTGCGTTGCCCCACAGATATAACATTCTGACGGCTTGGGTTATGGGCTTAGCCCTTGATATTCTCTTGGGCGCGACTTTAGGTGTTCGCTCTTTGGCAATGTCGTTGGTGATTTATATTGCTATTTTACATTGTCAGCGTTTACGTAACTTCCCGAAATGGCAACAGTCGCTGGTCATAATGCTGTTAATTGCTATCTATCACCTCATTGTTTATTGGGTTGAGTTTGTGATGGATGGTGCAACATTCCACTCTGAACTGTTTTTGCCTGCACTATCGGGCCTCGTTTTTTGGCCTTGGATTTTTTGGATTTTACGTCGCATTCGACGTCATTATAAGGTTCGTTAGTTGTGAATTTAGTTTTAGCCTCGACATCGCCGCGCCGGAAAGAATTACTGACTCATATTGGATTCGGACGGGCTGATTTTACGTTTGCGCAAGTAGCACCAGATATTGACGAAACTCCGAAGACAGGAGAGTTACCACGGGATTATGTTCAGCGCCTTGCGGCTGAAAAGGCCCAGGCTGGGCTTGCATTATGCTCAGGTATGTCACAGCCTGCTGTATTAGGTTCTGATACTATCGTGGTGCTTGAAAATGAAATATTAGGTAAGCCAGTTGATGAGGCCGATGCCAAGCGGGTACTGCGTGCGCTTTCTGGCAAGGTGCACACAGTAATGACTGCCGTCGCCTTAGCAAGTGTCAATCATACCGCAGTGCGTTTAGTTGAAACCTTAGTGCGTTTTTGTGTGCTTTCTGATGCAGATATCGATGCCTATGTTGCCTCACAAGAGCCCATGGATAAAGCGGGCAGTTATGGGATCCAAGGATTAGGTGGCTGTTTTGTCGAGTCAATTGATGGTAGTTACTCCTGTGTTGTCGGTTTGCCATTAGTCGAAACTCGCCAACTCTTATCTGAGGCGGGCATTATCTAGTCTGCGGTATTGGTTTTCAGGCTTAGAACATACTGAGATTAATTTAATTTCCCTAATGGGGTGAGTCGTGAATACCAGTCGCTTAAATCCGAATAAAATTCAGCGCAAGATGGGTTCAGAATTACTGATTAATGTAACCCCCTCTGAGGCGCGCGTTGCCTTAGTCGAGCACGGCGTGCTGCAAGAAGTTCATATTGAACGGCGCATGAAGCGTGGTTTGGTGGGCAATATTTACAAGGGCAAAATCAGCCGAGTGTTGCCCGGCATGCAAGCCGCATTTGTGGATATTGGCTTAGATAAAGCCGCGTTTTTACATGCCTCCGACATTGTGCCGCACACTGAATGCGTGGCCGATGTGGAGAAGGGCCATTTTGTGGTCCGTGATATCGCCGAGCTGGTTCGCCAAGGGCAAGATATTATGGTGCAAGTGGTGAAAGACCCTCTGGGCACTAAAGGTGCGCGCCTAACCACAGATATCACACTGCCTTCCCGTTATTTGGTGTTTATGCCTGGCTCTAGCCATGTTGGGGTGTCCCAGCGGATTGAGCAGGAAGAAGAGCGCAGTCGTCTTAAAAAAAATCACTCTGCCATTCGTCGATGAAGACGGCGGCTTTATTATCCGCACTGCTGCCGAGGGCGTAGGTGAGGACGAACTTGCCCAAGATGCGGCTTTTTTGCGCCGAGTATGGTCTAAGGTCTCCGAGCGGCGTCAGCGCCGTGGCGTAGCATTACTCTATCAAGATCTGGCCCTGCCGGTGCGCATTGTGCGCGACTTTGTGGGAACCGAATTAGACCGAATTCAAGTCGATTCGCGCCGCACCTTTGCCGAGCTGCAAGCCTTCGCCCAAGAGTTTATGCCGGAAATCGCTGACAAGATTGAGCACTATTCTGGCCCAGCGCCAATTTTCGATTTGTACGATGTCGAAAATGAAATCCAGCGCGCTCTGGGACGCAAGGTGGAGCTTAAATCTGGCGGTTATCTGATTATCGATCAGACTGAAGCTATGACTACGGTCGATATCAACACTGGTGCCTTTGTGGGCCACCGTAATCTTGAAGAAACCATCTTTAACACTAACCTTGAAGCCACCCAAGCGATTGCACGGCAACTGCGGCTACGAAATCTCGGCGGCATCATCATTATCGACTTTATCGATATGCTGAGCGACGAGCATAAAACGCGGGTACTCAATAGCTTAAATAGTGCGCTCGCCAAGGACAGAGTTAAGACTAATGTCAGTGGTTTCTCTGGGTTGGGTCTAGTTGAAATGACCCGTAAGCGCACCCGCGAGAGCCTAGAGCATGTGCTATGCAGTGAGTGTCCAGCCTGTCAGGGCACGGGTAGCATGAAGACGGTAGAAACTGTTTCTTATGAAATCTTCCGCGAAATTATTCGCTTGAATCGGGCCTATGACGCCGACGAGTTTTTGCTTTACTGCTCGCCCGCTGTCTATAACAGTTTAAGTGGAGATGAAAGTCATTTGGTCGCCGAGCTTGAAGTTTATATAGGTAAGCGTATTCGCCTGCAAAATGAGCCTATGTATTCCCAGCATAAATACGACGTGGTGATGATGTAGTGGCAACGCTTTTTACTGCTAAAAAACTAAGCCGTTTTTGCTGGCAATTACTGGCACTGATCTTAGTCTTGTTTGCCTTGACGGTAAGCTTGATCCGTGGATTATTGCCTCAGGTCGATGAAGTACGCCAGCAGTTAGTTGAGTATGTAAAAAGCGAATATCAAATTGATATCCAAGTTGGCGAGTTATCCGCCCAGTGGCAGGCCTTTGGCCCAGCGGTAACGGTTGATAATCTAGTGATCCCTACGCAGGACAAGCTCCCTGTTACCGTGTTGGTGAAGCATGTCCAAATCAAATTGGATTTTTGGCAATCGCTACTGACCACCAGTCCACGCATTGAAGATGTCAATTTCGATGGTGTTCATATTGCCCTCGATATCGATAAATTATCGGGTAATAAGGCGCAGGGGGCGTCTAATCAAACGGCGCAAACAGATTGGTTGTATAAGCTGCTCTTAAAGCAGCTCGAGCGTTTCTCGCTGACGGATGCTTCGGTGCAACTGCTTAGCTTGCAACATGAATATCGACCCATCCACGTTCGCCACCTTAACTGGCGTAATAGTGGTGAGCGCCACCGCGGCGCGGGGGAAATTTACCTCGATAACAATACCTTGGTTAAGGAATCGCTCAGCCTGCAACTCGATATTAACGGCGATGCTACAGCGCCCGAGAGTTTAACTGGACAAGTTTATCTGGCGGCTCAGTCCTTAGATTTGGGCGAATGGGCATCACGCCAACCTAATCCCTATGATCCGAGCAAAAAACTGCCCTTAGAAGGGATAGTCAATCTTAAGGCGTGGTTTGATTTTGCCCATCGAAGTTTACGTTCTGGACTCGTGCAGTTTGAGCCAAGTTGGTTGCAATGGTCGATGCAAGGTCAACCGCAAAAGTTTGAGATCCAGTCCGGTAGCATTCATTGGGAGCCAAACGCGGCAGGTTGGGAGATCAGCAGCACTCATTTGGATTTTATCACCAATGGGGTGCATTGGCCCGAGCTGAAGTTTGCGGCCAAGCAGCAAGACGATGCTTTATATGCCTATGTTAGCCGTTTGGATTTAGACACGTTATTTCCATTGCTACCGCTTTTCCCTGGTGTCGACTTAGCCGTATTGCAGCAATGGTTTCAGCTCGCGCCCGAAGGCAGTGTTGGGCCGATTCGCCTCTATCAAAGCGCCAAGCAACCCTTGCTCGCCAGTACACATATCCAGCAATTGCATTGGCAGAAAGTTGAAGGCATACCTAACACCAACCCATTAGACATTAAGTTGCAGTGGCAGAATGACAGCTTAGTGTTTTCGCTGCCAGAGCAGACCTATACTCTCGATTTTGGCGATCAATTTTCAGCGCCTTTAGTGCTGCATGGCGCGGCGTTAACCGGTGCCTTCGATACCCAAAGGGCAACCTTATCTGTGCCTCAGGTGCAGTTCGAAAACGACGATATTGGTCTTGCTGCTGCTCTAAAGCTGGATTTTAGCGCTGCTACCAGTATGTCCCTTGCCGCCAATGTTGAAGTCAAAAATGCCGCCAATGCGGATAAATACTTCCCGATCAAAGCCATGGGCGAGTCACTGGTTGAGTATCTGGATGGTGCGATTAAAGCGGGGCAGAGTCAAAACGCCCAAGTATTATGGCAGGGGGCATTATCGAGTTTTCCCTTTGAGGATAATAGCGGTGTGTTCCAAGCGGCATTTACCTTAAACAATGCCGAATACCAATTCCAACCGGATTGGCCCGCAGTCACTGATCTTTCCCTCGATGCCTTGTTTGAAAATGCCCGCATGGATATCTGGGTTAACCAAGGTAAGTTGATGAATGTGGTTGCCGATGGTGCCCATGTGTTTATTCCTGAACTGGGTGAGCATTCGCTGTTAAAAATTCAGGCCGATCTTGCTACCCAAGGCAGTGCTGCGACTCAAGTGCTACAGGCTTCTCCCCTTGCCGATACTGTGGGCAAAACCTTAAAGGTTGTGCAAGTGCAGGGCGCGGTAACGGGCCGCTTAGATATTAGTATTCCCTTGTATGAGGGTGAGGCTGAGGATATCCGCGGTCAAATTATGTTTGATAACACGCCCGTGTTTATTGCGCAGCCAGGTTTACAACTCAAGGCGGTGACGGGCACAGTGCAATTTGCCAACGAGATAGTCGAAGGCAAAGGGATTAAGTCTCGCCTGTTTGAGCAGCCCTTGGAGTTTAGTTTTGCCACTCAACCCGAAGGTAAAGATTTTGCGCTGAATGTGGATATGAAGAGTCGTTGGGATCTCAGTCGTTTACCCTTAGAGTTACAAAATCCCTTAAGTAAGTTTTACCAAGGTAAAGTCGCTTGGGGCGGTAACTTGAGCATGATATTCGATGAGCAAGGCTATCAAATTCAAGCCAATTTAGGTTCCGATCTGGTCGGTGCCACCTTAACATTACCTGGCATTTTCGCAAAACCTGCTGACGAGCCTAGGCCTTTAATGGCCGAGTTTTCTGGTGATCACCAGACTTCAACCCTGAGGGTAAAACTCGATAAACAAGCTGAGTTTATTGGCGGCTTTGAGGCTGAAAAAGGTACGCAATTCAGTTATTTCGATCTGCTATTAGGGCGACTCTTCGAGGCTACCGAGGTGCCCAATACCGAGCTTGGACACATTAAGATCGATGTAACCAGTGGCAAGTTAGCTAATTGGTTACCCGTAATTAATGCCTTTGTTGCTTCAGAAAACAAACCGACTCGCACTGGTATTTTGGTGGAAGAGGCAAATAACGCTAACTTATTCCCTTCAGTGGCTGGGGTTGATGCAAATATCGGCAAGTTTGATTTATTAGGGCAAGGGCTTACAGAGTTGAGACTCAGCGCCAAACCCAATGAAAATGGTTGGCGCTTCGATGCCAAAGCTAGCGAGTTTGAAGGAACGGTAGATTTTTACCCTAATTGGTTGACGCAAGGCTTAAAAGTGACTGCCAGTAAGTTCTATTTTTCACCCAATGTGAAGCCTGAAGGTGAAGCGGATTTTGCGGCGGAGCAGGTGCTCACTAATTTGCCGCCCGTTGCGGTGAATGTAGAGGATTTTCGTTTTTTCGATAAGCCATTTGGCCAGTTAGTGGTGCAAGCAAGTCCGCAAGCCTCGGGTTACCGCATTCAGACGTTATCTTTAACCACTCCTGAGGTGTCTTTGCAGGGGAATGGGATTTGGCAACAGCAGAATGGCCAAAATCAAACCGAGTTATCCGTCAGTTTGAATGCTAGTCAGTTTAGCTATTTGAGTCACCAACTTGGGATCGATCCGGGTGTAAATGAAGCTCCATTGAAGGTGAATGCCGAGCTAGCTTGGCAAGGTGCACCCTATGCGTTTTCCCTTGAAACCTTGAATGGTAAAGTCAAATTTGAATTGGGCAAAGGCCATTTATCCCAAGTGAGCGATAAGGGCGCACGGATTTTCTCACTGTTTAGCCTCGATTCATTAGTACGTAAATTGTCCTTAGATTTCAGTGATGTATTTGGTCAAGGCATGTACTTCAATTCCTTTACCGGTAATCTGCAAATCGATAATGGTGTAGTGAAAACTACGGACACTGAAATGGATGCGATTGCAGGTAATATGAAGGTGCGCGGCTATACGGATCTCACCAGCGAAAGCTTAAATTACGATATCCGTTTTGTGCCGCAACTGGCCTCAAGTGTGCCAACTGTGGTGCTGCTCAGTACCAGTGCGTGGACGCTCGGGCTTGGGGCGTTTGCCTTAACCAAAGTGTTAGAGCCTGTGATTGAGGTGATCTCTGAGATCCGCTTCCGAGTAACGGGCACTATGTCTGAGCCTGTGGTAGAGGAACTGGAACGTAAGAGTAAAGAGATTGAAATCCCCGAGTCGATTCTGCCTATGGTGGGGGGCGAATTGCCAGCGCTAACCGAGGGTGCAGAGCCGAATGATGCGCCACCCGTCAAGAATAGTGCCCCGACCAAGACAGAGGCTAAGCCGCCCGTCGAGCCCGAAAAAAACAACGAGCAACCTGTAAAAGCTGTTAAGGAAGAGACATCGCCGCAAGCGCCGACGCTCCCCAAGGTAGAGCCTGCTGAGCCGCCTAAAGCCGAACCAGAACAACCTAAGCCTGTGAGCCCCAAGGTGGTATTGTCGATAAACACAATTCAAGGAGATAGTCATGCGCATCAGCCTGTTGCAATGTCAGAGCAGTCGCGACGTCAGCGCGAATCTGTTGTTTATCGAATCGCAGCTTGAGGAATTAACCCGTGATCGCCTGCAATGGGACAAAAATGCCCCGCATTTAGTGGTGTTGCCAGAATGCAGCCTGCTGTTTGGTGGCCATGAGAGTCAACAACTCGCCTATGCGGGTGATAGTCATCTTAGCCCGTTAAAATCCGCCTTAAGTGCCTTAGCCGCCCGTTACTCTGTATATATGGTGGCGGGGACCATCCCCGCGCTGGCGGAGGATGGGCGCGTCTACAGCCGCTGTTATCTGTTTGATGATAAAGGTGATACCTTAGGGCAATACGATAAACTGCATCTGTTTGATGTGGATATCGCCGATGGCACTAAGCAATACCGCGAGAGTGAAACCTTCTGCCCCGGCAATCATATCAGTGTCATCGACACCCCTTTTGGCAAAATTGGCTTGACCATCTGTTATGATTTACGCTTTCCGGACTTATTTAGGGCGCTGCGCCTTGCGGGAGCCGAGATTATTACCGTGCCTTCGGCCTTTACTAAGGTCACGGGAGAAGCCCATTGGCAGGTGTTATTACAGGCCAGAGCCATTGAAACCCAATGCTTTATTTTGGCCGCAGCCCAATGGGGCGCCCATAACGAAGGCAGCCGCGAGACCTGGGGGCAGAGCATGGTGATAGGCCCTTGGGGCGAGGTAATTGCCGAGCAGAAAACCGGTACAGGTTGGGTGCATGCCGATATCGATGTGGCCGAGGTGCACAGCATCCGCAGTAAAATGCCCGTGGCGCAACATAATTGTTTTACTGCACCGAACCTTAAACCTTGAACAGATTAAGCCTTCAACAGATTTAGATGAAATAGACTCACAGCGAATTTTAGTTATTTAAAAATGAGTGAGTTGCCAATTTTAGCCAAGCTTTCAGAGAGAACCGCGATGCCTTTTTTAGCACAAGTAGAGCAAAGTTTATTAAAGGGTGGCTTAGCCCTAGATGGGTTACAAAGTTATTTAAACACCATACATCAACATAAAGTCGATTTTTCCGATCTCTATTTCCAAGGCAGTCGCCACGAATCTTGGGTGCTCGAAGATGGCATTATTAAAGATGGTAGCTTCCATATCGAACGTGGTGTCGGTGTGCGTGCTATCAGCGGCGAGAAAACCGGTTTTGCCTATGCCGATGATATTACGCCAGCGGCCTTAAGCGCTGCGGCCGAGGCGGCGCGCGGTATTGCGGGAGCGGGTGAGCAGGCCAAGGTTCAGGCATTTAAGCGCCAGCAAGCTTTGGCACTGTACGATAGTCTCGACCCTATCGCCGCCATGGAGGAAGTGAAAAAAATCAACCTGCTGAAAGAGGCCGATGCTTATGTTCGTAGCCTCGATAGCCGCATTATTCAAGTGGTGATTAGCCTTGCTGGTGTGCACGAAGAAATCTTGGTCGCTGCTAGCGATGGCACCTTGGCTGCCGATATTCGTCCCTTAGTGCGCTTTAATTGCAGCGTGATTTTAGAAGAAAATGGCAAGCGTGAACGTGGCAGTGCTGGTGGCGGTGGTCGTCACGATTACAGCGTGTTTATGGTGAATGATGAAACTAGTTTGCCGATGTGCTTTGCCTTTGCCCGTGAAGCGGTGCGTCAGGCACAAGTTAACCTCAATGCCATTGATGCGCCCGCCGGAGAAATGCCCGTGGTGCTCGGTAATGGTTGGCCAGGTGTGTTATTGCACGAGGCTGTAGGCCATGGTCTGGAAGGTGACTTTAACCGCAAGGGCAGCAGCGCCTTTAGTGGCATGGTTGGCCAGCAAGTGGCTTCGAAATTGGTGACTGTCGTGGACGATGGCACGCTTGCGAATCGCCGTGGCTCACTGAGCATCGACGATGAAGGCGTACAAACCCAGAGAACCGTGTTAATCGAAGACGGTATTCTCAAAGGCTATATGCAGGATAAATTAAATGCTCGCCTGATGGGCGTGGCACCAACGGGCAATGGTCGCCGTGAATCCTATGCGCATCTGCCTATGCCTCGTATGACTAACACTTATATGACGGCGGGCGAGTCAGATCCGAGCGAGATCATCAAGTCAGTGAAGAAGGGCATTTATGCGCCTAACTTTGGTGGCGGTCAGGTGGATATTACCTCGGGCAAGTTCGTGTTCTCCGCCTCTGAAGCCTATCTGATTGAAAATGGTGAAGTGACTCAAGCAATTAAGGGCGCTACCCTGATTGGTAATGGCCCAGAAGCCATGAGCCAGATTTCCATGGTGGGTAACGACATGGCGTTGGATAAGGGCGTTGGTGTATGTGGTAAGGATGGTCAAAGCGTGCCTGTGGGTGTCGGTCAACCGACCCTTAAGCTCGACAAGCTGACCGTAGGCGGTACTGCGTAAAACGAGAAGCTAGAAGCTAGAAGCTAGAAGCTAGAAGCTCCTACGTTGATTGGCTAAGTGCTTATTTTAGAACCCATCTTACACTTCCAGCGGTGGGTTCTAGCCGCCTTCCATGATGGATGTTATCATTTGCAAAGGAAATTAGAGTAACTACTCTAGAGGTGTTAATGAAACTATCACGTTTGGCATGGCTGTGTTTATTGCCTTTGCCCTCACTATTGCCGTTAGCGGCCTATGCCCAGCCCAGTAGCTTTACTGAGGCTTGGCAGCAAGTGCTTAAGGTGAGCGATAAACTCCAGGCTCAATCCCAAGAGGTGAATCGCGCCAAGGGCGAGCAAGAGGCGGGCGAAAGTTTAAATCTGCCGTCCCTCAGTCTGAATAGCAGTTATACCCACCTCGAAAAACCAATCGAATTAGATTTAAGGGATCTCAACCCCTTAGCCTCGCTTGACCCTGCGACTTTGCCACCCGCACTTGGCGGTGCACTGGCGAGTATTCCGGGTTCATTATTTGTCACGCCCTTTACCGAGCAAGATATTTTCCGCGCCAGCTTACAGGCGATGTGGCCGATTTATACCGGCGGCCAGATCACTGCGGCTCAAGGCATTCATGCCGCCATGGTGGCCGAGAAACAACAGGAATTACAGTTAGCAACCCGCGACTTATTCACTCAGTTGGTTGATCGTTATTATGCCGTTGATGTGACTCAATCCCTTGTCAGCACCCAAACTGAGCTGGTGGCCTCCTTAACTAAGCACGTTGACCATGCGTTGGCGCTGGAGCGCGAAGGGCAAATCGCTAAGGTCGAGCGCCTGAATGCTCAAGTGGCCTTAGATAATGCTAAGGTCAATTTAGGCAGCGCCCGCCGCCAACATGAAATGGCCGTTATCGCCCTATCGCGTATGTTGCAACGAAGTGATGTCAGTACTAACTCGCCGCTATTTGTGCTGCCACAGGCGCCGTCATTGGGGGACTTGACCCAAATGACCTTAAATCAACACCCGGCGCTTAAGCTACTTGAGGCTAAAGAGGCGCAGGCGAATGGTTTGGTTTCCTTAGAG